>DATAOI010000076.1 GCA_036265815.1 Gemmatimonadales bacterium | reverse complement strand
TCCCGAGGTCTACATCCTGGTGCTCCCCGCGTTCGGGATCATCTCCGAGGTGCTGCCGGTCTTCTCCCGCAAGCCGCTCTTCGGCTACGCGGCGATGGTGTTCTCCGGGGCGTTCATCGCCTTCCTCGGCTTCGGGGTATGGAGCCATCACATGTTCACGACCGGCATGGGCCCGATCGCGGACACCTTCTTCTCCCTCGCCACCATGCTGATCGCCATCCCGACGGGGGTGAAGATATTCAACTGGCTGGGGACGATGTGGGGCGGCTCTCTGCAGTTCAGGACGCCGATGTACTTCGCGGTCGGGTTCATCGCCATGTTCATCATCGGCGGGCTCTCCGGCGTGATGCACGCGTCCCCCCCGGCCGATACCCAGCAGAACGACACCTACTTCATCGTGGCGCACTTCCACTACGTGCTGTTCGGCGGCAGCATCTTCGGCCTTACCGCGGGGGCGTACTACTGGTGGCCCAAGATGTCCGGCCGGGTGCTGGACGAGACGCTCGGGAAGCTGCACTTCTGGCTCATGCTCATCGGGTTCAACGTGACCTTCTTCCCGATGCACATCCTGGGGCTCAACGGCATGCCGCGCCGGGTCTACACCTATCCCGAGGGCCTGGGCTTCGAGCAGCTGAACCAGTTGGAGACAGTGGGCGCGTTCATCCTGGCGCTCTCCTTCGCGGTCTTCCTGGTGAACATCTTCAAGACCTCCCGCGGTCCCCGAAACGCGCCGGCCGACCCCTGGAACGGCGCCACGCTGGAATGGTCGATTCCGTCGCCCCCGCAGGAGTGGAACTTCGCCGAGGTGCCGACGGTGCGCGGGCGAGATCCGGTGTGGGAGGCCAAGCGTGAGCGCGGCGGGACCCTGCCGGAGCCGGCACGGGTGAGCGGCGCGGGGATCCACCTGCCCAATCCATCGTACTGGCCACTGATCGCGGCCGTGGGGCTGGTCGGCATGATGACCGGGGTGCTGCTGATCCAGCATCTGGGTCCCTGGGGCATCATCGCCGGGGCAGCGATCCTGTTCTTCGGGGTGTACAACTGGGCCTTCGAGCCCGCGGGCTGAACCAGGAGAACGATCTTGTCCGACGCGCACGCGCTCCACCTGGAGACCTCCACCGGGCTCGACAGCCGGAAGCTGGCGATCTGGACCTTCATCGGGTCCGAGTGCCTGTTCTTCGCGACGCTGATCTCGAATTACCTGGTGAACAAGAGCCGGAACCTGATTCCGCCGTTCCCCCACAACGTGACGCTCCCCGACGGGAAGGTCATCGAGGGTGTCATCGAGATCCCGCTGGTCACCTTCGGCACCGCGCTGCTGCTGTTCAGCTCGCTCTTCATCGTGCTGGCGCTGGCGGGTGCCCAGCGAGGCAACCGCCGGGCGCTGCTGGGCTGGCTCTCCGCCACGATCGTCTGCGGGCTCTTCTTCGTGGGCATGCAGGTGTACGAGTTCACCCATTTCGTGCACAAGGGACTCACGCTCAAGGTCAACCTGTTCGGGGCCAGCTTCTTTACCCTGACCGGATTTCACGGCACCCACGTGACGCTGGGGGTGATCTGGCTCATCACGCTCTGGATCGAGGCGTTCCGCGGCCGGATTCCGCCCGCCAAGTCGCTCAATCTGGAGATCGCCGCGCTCTACTGGCACTTCGTGGACGTGGTCTGGGTGGTGATCTTCCCCGTCGTCTACCTGATCAAGTGAGGGCCGAAGGCATGGACGCGCACGCCTCCACACCCGCTCCCGCCGAGGAGCACTCGCACCCATCGGCGGGGGTCTACCTCAAGATCGGCATCATCCTCTTCATCCTGACCGCCCTGGAAGTGGGGCTCTACGAGTTCACCTACGGCGAGCACTCGGGCACGATGGGCGCCCAGATCCAGCCGTTCTTCGTCCCACTGCTGCTCCTTCTCTCCGCGGCCAAGTTCGCGCTGGTGGCGATGTTCTACATGCACCTCAAGCAGGACAGCCGGCTCTTTGCCGGCGTGTTCGTCTTCCCGCTCATCATTGCGGCCATCATCGTGTTCGCGCTCATGGCGCTCATGGCATACCACTTCGCCTACGCGCGGTCGGGCGGTTGACGCTCCTGCCACTGGCGGCGCTGCTGGACGAACGATCGCGTCCCAGCGGCCCCTACCAATGGAGCTGGGCGCTCCACCCCAGCGTTCTCATAGGCACCGGGCTTCTCGGTGCCTTCTACTTTTACGCCATCGGGCCCCTCCGCCGGCGGCGGAACCTGGGACCCCCCGTGCCCCGCTGGCAGCTCGCCTGCTTCGTGGCGGCCCTCCTGGTGCTGCTCGGCGCGCTCAACGGGCCGATGCACGACCTGAGCGACTATTACCTGTTCAGCGTGCACATGGTGCAGCACCTGCTGCTTACCCTGGTGTTCGCGCCGCTGCTGATTGCCGGGATCCCGGGCTGGCTGTGGCAGCTCCTGGCACGTCCGCCCGCGGTCCAGCGGGTGGCGCGGGTGCTCACCCATCCGGTGGTGGCCGCGGTCATCTTCACGGTGACGATCGCCGTGTGGCACCTGGCCCCGTTCTACGACCTCATGATGCGGGACCATGACATGCACATCGTCACCCACCTGATGTTCATGGTGACGGCCACGCTGCTCTGGTGGCCGGTGATGAGCCCCATCGCCGAGCTACCGCGGCTGCCCTATGGGCTGGGGATGCTGTACCTCTTTCTGGTGGGGATACCGATGCAGCTGGTGGCTGCGCTCATCACCCTGAGCGACACCGTGCTCTATCCCTGGTACTCGGTGACGCCGGGGACGTGGGGGCTCTCACCACTGGACGACCAGCGGCTGGGCGGGCTCATCATGTGGGTGCCAGGCAATCTCTACCTCTTCCTGGCGATCGGGGTCCTCTTCTTCAAGTGGGCCAAAGAGAGCGAGTAGCGGGGAGATCGGCGATCAGCGCCGCGATGGTGGTCTCCTGCTCCCAGCGGTCCGGCGCCCCCAGGCGGCGCCCGGCGGCCTGCACCAGGCAGGCGCGCTCCACCTCCTCGAACGACTCGAGATCGAAGCGAACGGGCGGAAGCTCGGCGTAGCCGGGAAACCGGTCCTGGATCGGGCAGGCGTTTTCGATGGTGCCGCCCGCCGGCGTGCGCATGCCAAGCCCGATGAGCCGGCAGACAACGGGACGGTGGTGATAGATCCGGCATCGGCCGGCCGGGTCCAGCAGCGGGCACGGCTCGGCCGCGAGGGATTCGGCCAGCCGGTCGAAGCGGGCCTCACCCAGGTCGGCGACGGCGTGGGGGGCGCCCCAGCCAGGTTCCAGCGCCTCCATCCGCCCGACCAGCTCCTCGGCTCGACGCCTCACCTCCAGCCATTCGCCCTCGGGCAAGTCGCGAAGACCGGCTTGGATCAGCTCCGCGTCGGCCACGGAGATGTCGAACGGACCGTGACAGCAGGCGCTGCAGCCCTCGTGGCAGGGGATGACGCCGGGGTGCTCGCGGCGGGCCTGGTCGAACCAGGAGGTGAGCTGGTCCAGGAGGACGCGATAGGAGGCGAGAGTGCCCGCGCGGGCGTTCATGTGGGCTCGATGCCGGTCTTACCTGCCCACGGCTAACGGCCGACCGCCAGCACGACCCGGAAGCGCGCTTTCCCACTCATCATGCGGTCGTACGCTTCGGACGTGCGCTCGAGCGGAAATGTCTCATTCATCGACCGGACGCCGCTACGCGCACTGAAGGCGAGCGTGTCCTCGGAGTCGATCGCCGTCCCGGAATACCAGCCCTTGATCGACCGACGACCCCGCAGCAACGACAAGGGCGAGACCTGCATCGTGGGGGCCGCCCCGAGGATCAGCAGCGTGCCGTTGACGGCGAGACCGCCTTGCACGGCGGCCATCGCCTCGCCGCTGGTGACCGTCGCCAGAATGACCTTGGCGCCGCCCAGACGAAGCAGCTCCGCCGACGGGTCCTGCGCCTGGCTGTCGATGTACACCGCCGCCCCAAGCTGGCGGGCCAGCGGCTCCTTGTCCTTGCCACGCGCGATGCCGACCGTGTGAAATCCCATCTTCGCGGCATACTGGACCGCCAGGTGACCGAGCCCGCCCAAGCCGAGCACGGCAACGACGTCACCGGGGCGGGCGCCGGAGTTCCGGAGGGCGTTGAAGGTGGTGATGCCGGCACACATGAGGGGGGCGGCCTCGACCGGCGAGAGCTCGGCCGGCATTCGCGCGACCGCGCTGGCCGGCGCGATCAGGTACTCCGCGTAGCCGCCATCCGAGGTGATGCCGGTGATCTTGCCAGTCACACAGGCGAAGAGGTCGCCTCGGCGGCAGGGCTCGCAGTGTCCGCAATATCCGCCATTCCACCCTACGCCCACCCGCTGCCCCGGCTGCCAATCGGGAGTGCCGGCTCCGACCGAGTCGATCACTCCCGCGACCTCGTGGCCGGGCACCCGCGGGTAGTGAATCCCCGGATAGGCTCCTTCCTTGGTGAGCGTATCGCTGTGGCAGATGCCGCACGCCTGCACCCGAATCCGCACCGATCCAAGGTCCGGCTCGGGTATGGGCCGCTCTACGATCTCGAAGGGGCCGTTCGGGCGGGAAACCTGTACTACACGCATCGTCGGCATAAGACTCCACTGTCGTATCGCCGCGCGTCGGGTGTCGGCTGCTGCTCAAGACTAAGCAGACCGGGAACCCGATCAAACCGGTGGGACGAGCCAGCGCTGCCCGATGCAAGACTTGGCGGTATATTGGCGAGGCCTGCCCGTCACCGCGTTCCAGGAGTACTTCGATGGCGAACGACCTGAGCCACGCGTGCCGCACACTGAGCCGCGCTCCCGCCTACAGCCTCACCGTTATCCTCACCCTGGCGCTGGGCATCGGCGGCGCTACGGCGGTGTATAGCGTCCTTCGCTCAGTCATCCTCAGCCCGCTGCCCTACGCTCCGACCGACCGGGTGATGATGGTGGCCGAGCGGGACTCGGCGGACAACATTCGGCCCGCGTCCTACCCGACGTTTCAGGACTGGCGCAACAGCACCAACGCGATCGAGTCGATGGCCTTCACCCGAGGACGCCAAGCGACGCTCAAGACCGGTGACGGCGCCGAGCGACTGGTGGCTGCCTTCGTATCCGACGAGTTCTTCCGGGTGCTGCCGGAGACGGCCGCAGCCGGCCGCACGCTCGAGGCAGCCGACGCCGGGCCGGGCGCGCCACCCGCCGTGGTGCTGTCCTGGCGCCTCTGGCAGCGCCGCTTCGGCGGCGACCGGGCCATCGTGGGCCGGAGCGTCACGCTCGACGACCAGGCCTATACCGTGGTCGGGGTGATGCCCACCGAGTTCGTCTATCCTACCTGGGCCGACCTCTGGGCGCCCCTCAGCACTATCCTCGCCACCGATTCGGCGCTCGGGCAACGCGGTCTGCACGTGGACAGCCGGGTGGTCGCGCGGCTCCGGCCCGGGGTGGACTCAGCCGCTGGACGGCGGGCGCTTTCCGCGGTCGCGGCGCATCTCGCCGAGACATACCCCGCGGAGAGCGGCGGCTGGCGCAGCGTCGCCTTTCAGCCGGTGGCCAGCGAGATCCTGGGCGACTCCGGTCCCCAGCTGCGTTTGCTCACGGCAGCGGCAGTGCTGGTGCTCCTCATCGCCTGCGTGAACGTGGCGGGCCTGGCTCTCGCGCGGGCCGGCGCGCGCTCGCGCGAGCTGGCCATCCGCACCGCACTCGGCGGCGGGCGCGCCGCCTTGCTCCGGCTGCTGGCGGCCGAGTGCGTCGTGCTCGGCGCGGTGGCGGGAGCGGTGGGGCTGGTGCTGGCGTACGTCGTGGTGCGCTGGATCCGGTTTGCGGGCGGGGATCTCCTGCCGCGCACGGACGAGGTCGTGGTGCATCCGGGCGTTCTCCTGTGGGCGGTGGGGCTCGCCATCGTCATCGTCGTGGCTCTCGGCCTCCTGCCAGCCATGCGCCAGTCCGGCCCGCTCACGGCCGCGCTTCGGGAAGGGGCGGGCGCGGGCCGGGGCCCGGCGCGACGCCGGCTCCGCGCGTCGCTGGTGGTGGGCGAGATCGCGCTCGCGCTCGTGCTCCTCACCGGTGCGGGCCTGCTGCTCCGGAGCTTCGTGCGGCTGCAGCGCGTGCCCACCGGATTCGACGCCGACCGGCTGCTCGCCGTGCCGATCGGGCCGCCATCGCCCCGTTACGACGCGCCGGAGCGGGCGCTCCAGCTCTACCGGGATGTCGCGGCGGCAGTGGCGGCGGTGCCCGGCGTCCAGTCCGTCGCACTCACCAACCACGTCCCGCTGAGCGGCGCATCCATCAACACCGCCATCGAGGTGGAGGGATCGGCGTTGGGAGGTGACGATACCGACGAGGCGATGTTCCGCGAGGTGGACTCGGCCTACTTCCGGACGGCGGGGATCCCGATCCTGCGCGGGCGCGACTTCACGGCCGAGGAGGTGGCACACCCGGGCGATGCCGTGCTGGTGAACCAGGCGCTGGCCGCGCGCTATTGGCCCGGGGGCGATCCGATCGGGAAGCGGCTCACCGTCTACAAATCGGCCCAGGGCCGGCCCGACTTCGGGGAGCCGGTGCGCGCCAGAGTCATCGGCGTCGCCGGCAACGTGCGCCACTTCTCGCTCGACACTGACTTCATGCCCGAGGTCTACCTGCCGTACACCCTCACGGTCTGGCCTCGGATGGCGCTCATGGTGCGGACTGCCGGGGAGCCGGAGCGGTTTGTCGAGGCGGTGAGACGCGCCGTTCACGGGGTGGATCGCGATATCCCGCTGGAGGGCGCCCGGCTGGGGAACCGGGTGTACCAGCTGACCGCATCGCTTCGCGAGACGCTGGATTATAGGCGTTTCATCACCGGCCTCCTCGCCGCCTTTGCCGTGCCCGCTCTGCTGCTCGCGGGGCTTGGCATCTACGGCCTGGTGGCGTACCTGGTGGCGCAGCGGAGCCGCGAGATGGGCATTCGCATGGCACTCGGGGCCCAGCGGAGCAACGTGCTCGCGCTGGTGCTCGGGGAGGGAATGCGCCTGGCGGCCATCGGGGTGGCGATCGGCGCGGTGGGTGCGGCGGTCGCGACCCGCTGGCTCCGGGCGCAGCTCTTTGAGGTGAGCGCCACCGATCCGGTCACGTTTCTGGTAGCGGCGCTGGTGCTGGCCGCGGTGGCCGCCGTGGCGACGCTGGTCCCCGCACGCCGCGCGACGACGGTCGATCCGGCCCGGGCCATCAGAGTGGAGTGAGCGGCCGGTCACGGTGTACCTGGTGCCCTGGCCGTGAGCGGCGAGGGTCGCCCGTGCACCGGCAGAGCAGGCACCGCTAGATTTCTGCCCGCCCGCGATCCCCCTGACGAGAGCCCATGTACCTCCTCCTGCTGTCCCTGTCCGCCGCCACCCTCCAGCTTCCCGCCCAACGCCCCCGCGAGAGCGACGTCGCCCGCTGGGAGCGCGAGGCGCGCCAGGTCACCATCGTGCGGGACGACTGGGGGATCCCGCACATCCACGGGAAGACCGACGCTGACGCCGTCTTCGGGATGATCTACGCCCAGGCAGAGGACGACTTTAACCGGGTCGAGACCAATTACCTGAACGCGATGGGGCGGCTGGCCGAGGCGGAGGGGGAGAGTGCCATCTGGCAGGACCTTCGGATGAAGCTGTTCATCGATCCGTACAGCATGAAGGCACGCTACGCCGCGAGCCCGGCCTGGCTTCGGCGGCTGACGAGCGCCTGGGCAGACGGCCTCAACTATTACCTCTACACCCATCCGAAGGTGCAGCCGCGGGTCATCACGCGGTTCGAGGCATGGATGCCGCTCACCTTCAGCGAGGGCAGCATCGGCGGCGACATCGAGAGCGTGTCCCTCGACGGCCTCCGGGCGTTCTATGGCGACAGCGCGAGCCGGCCCGCTCCGGCGGAGGCGAGCGTGGGCGCGACGGAGCCCACCGGATCGAACGCCTTCGCGATCGCCCCAGCGAACACGGTCAACCATCGGGCGTTGCTGCTCATCAACCCGCACACCTCGTTCTTCTTCCGGGCCGAGCTGCAGATGAGGAGCGACGAGGGTCTCGACGCGTATGGCGCGGCGACCTGGGGACAGCTCTTCATCTACCAGGGATTCAACGATCGGCTCGGCTGGATGCACAGCTCGACCGGCGCGGACGTGATCGACGAGTATGCCGAGCGCGTCGTGCGGAAGCATGGCCGGCTCGACGCCAGGTACGGGCGGGAGGAGCACCCCATGCTGGTCGCCCGCATCACGGTACCCTACCGCACGGCGAGCGGCATGGCGGCGAAGACGTTCACGGTGTACCGGACCCGACACGGGCCGATCGTGCGCGCAGCGGAGGGGAAGTGGATCAGCATCCGCCTCATGGAGAAGCCGGTCGAGGCGCTGAGCCAGTCGTTTCTCCGCACTAAGGCGCGGTCCCTCGCGGCGTACCGCAAGGTCATGGAGCTGCACGCCAACTCGTCGAACAACACGGTCTACGCAGACGCGGACGGGCACATCGCCTACTTCCACCCGCAGTTCATTCCCAGACGGGACGACCGGTTCGACTGGACGCAGCCGGTGGATGGCAGCGATCCGGCCACCGAATGGCATGGCTTGCACGGCGTCGAGGACAGTCCGCACGTAGTCGATCCGCCGAACGGCTGGATCCAGAATACCAACGACTGGCCCTACTCGGCGGCCGGGCCGTACAGCCCCAAGCGGGAGGACTTTCCCGCGTATATGGATCATGCCGGCGAGAGCCCGCGCGGGCTCCACGCGATCATGGTGCTGGAGCATCGGAAGGACTTCACGCTCGATCGGCTACGCGACGCGGCATTCGACAGCTATCTCACGGCGTTCGCGCGGCTGGTGCCGCCGCTGCTGGCGGCGTACGACGCGGCCTCAGACGCCGACTCGCTCAAGCGCCGGGTCGCCGAGCCGATCGCGGTCCTCCGCCAGTGGGATTTCCGCTGGTCGGCCAGCTCGGTGCCGACGGCGCTGGCCGTATACTGGGGAGACACGCTCGCGGCGATGGTGCGGGGAAACGCCGGCCGCGCGGGAATGTCGGCCTACGACTACATGGCCACGCGGGCGACACCCGCTGAGCGCCTGAGTGCGCTCGCCGCGGCAGTCGAGCGGCTCACCCGGGATTTCGGGACCTGGAAGATGCCCTGGGGTGAGATCAACCGCTTCCAGCGGCTCACTGGAGATATCGTGCAGCCGTTCTCCGACTCGGGCGCAAGCGTGCCGGTGCCGTTCACCTCGGCACGGTGGGGGTCGCTCGCGTCGTTCGGGGCGCAGACCTATCCGGGCACTCGGCGGATGTACGGAACCTACGGCAACAGCTTCGTCGCGGTCGTAGAGTTCGGAAAGGACAGCGTGCGGGCGAAGGCGGTGACGGCGGGCGGGGAGAGCGGCGATCCGCGGTCTCGGCACTTCGACGACCAGGCAGAGCGGTATGCGGCGGGGAATCTGCGCCAGGTGTACTTCTATCCGGCACAGCTCGAGGGGCATACCGAGCGCGAATACCATCCCGGCAAGTGAGGGGTCATCGCCCCGCCGACGGCGCGCTCGACGAATCCTCCGACGAAGGCGCCAGATCCATCCGCGCCAACGCCCGAGCGAACCTGGGGTCCTTCCGCAGTGGGTCCAGTAGCGGCTCCGAGAAATTCTCCGGGAGATAGGCGTCCTTGGTGTCGATGCCTCGGTTGAGCCACGCGATGCCCTGCGTCACGTCGCCCAGGCCGGCATACGCGACAGCCATGGAATAGGGAGGCACGAGCTCCGTCGCGGCGCGGCGCTTGAGCTCGTCCAGGGTTCGAGCTGCCGCGACGCGATCCCCGGACCTGGCGTACGCAACCGTGAGCGGACTCGCGCTATAGGCATAAAACCCGCCCAGGTCGATGGAGCGCTTGAGTAAGGCGATCGCCTCATCGTAGCGCCGCTGCTGGATCCGGACCATGCCGAGTCGAGCGTGGGCCTGAGAATAGTTCGGATCGAGCGTGAGAGTCTGGCTGATCTGCGCGGCCGCCTCGTCGTTCCGGTGCATCAGGTAGAGCACCCATCCCAGCTCGACTCCGATCTGCCGCGACAAGGGATCCAACTGGTGCGCGCGGTTCATCTCCGCGAGGCTCTCGGTCAGCCGGTGCCGGCCGGCCAGGAAGTCGCCGTACCAGTGATGGCCCGTGGCGTAGTTGGGATCCGCGGCGATGGCCCGCCGGAAATTCTGCTCCGCCGCCTGCCAGTTCCACGCGAAGAGCATGTTGCCATAGCCGAGCGTGGTGTACGCCTCGGCCGAGGTGGGGTCGAGCGCCAGCGCCTTCTTCGCGGCGCCCTGAGCCTTCCGCCAAGTGTCCGCCACCGAGCCACCGCCGCCATAGTTGTAGGCGAGGATGTAGGCATCGGCCAGCGCCGCCCAGGCGCGGGCGAAGGTCGAGTCTAGCGCCACGGCCTGTTCCAGGTATTGCACCGCGTCCCGCAGGGCAGGACCGGTTCGCTGGTTCCAGGCAAACCGTCCCTTGAGGTATAGATCGTAGGCCTGGAGATCGCCGGTGGGGCGCAGGGCCAGAGTCGAATCACGGGCCGGCGCGAGCCGCACCCGAAGAGCGGCGACGATGGACCGCGCCACATCCTCCTGCACGGCGAACACATCGGCCAGATCTCGATCGTAGGACTCGGACCAGAGCTGGTACCCATCCTTCACATTGATGAGCTGGGCGCTGACCCTGAGCCGATTGCCGCTCCTCCGCACGCTCCCCTCCAGCACGGCGCCGACATCGAGCCTCCGGCCGACCTCGTGCAGGTCGACGCTCTGTCCCTTGAACTGAAACGAGGAGGTCCGGGCCGCAACCCGGAGGCCGGGCACCTGACTGAGCGTGGTGATCAACTCCTCGGTGAGTCCGTCGCTGAAGTACTCCCGATCCCTCTCGGGGCTCAGATCGACGAAGGGAAGGACCGCGGCAGAAGCCGCCGGGGCCGCTCCTGCCGGCCTGATCCACCGGAGCGCGGCGTAGGCGCCGAGCACCAGCAGCAGCAGCGTCGCCCCGAGCACGATCGGTCGAGCCACCCTCCGGCCCGGGCGCTGCGTTGCCGTGGTGTCCCTGGTGCCGGCGCCATCCGCCGCCGGGTCGGTCTGCAGCGCGGCCGCAAACTCGCCCGCGGTGGGGAAGCGATCTGCAGGCGATCGGGCCAGCGCCCTGGTCACCGCGCGCTCCAGGGCCGGAGGCACCTCACGAGTCGTGCGCACGTGCGGGACCGGCTCGGTGAGCCGCTTGGCCAGGATCGCCTGGGGCGTCGGCCCGGTGTAGGGCGGCTCAGCGGTGAGCATTTCGTAGAGGACGCAGCCCAAAGCGTAAATGTCGGTCCGCTGATCGACGTCCCGCTGCGCCAGCGCCTGCTCGGGGCTCATGTAGTGGGGCGTGCCCAGGCTGAGTCCGGTCTCGGTCAACCGCTCGCCCGGCTCGGCCGCGACCGCTCGTGCGATCCCGAAGTCCGCGACGAGGGCGTGGAATTCCCCCGTTGTGCCCTGGTCGAGCGAGAGGTTGCCGGTGAGCAGAATGTTCTCGGGCTTGATGTCCCGATGGATCACGCCGTGCTGGTGCGCGTAGTGCAGCGCGTCGGCCACCTGGCGGGCGATGCGCAGCGCGTCACCCACCGGGAGCTGCTTCTCCCGCAGCAGCCGGCTCCGCAAGGTCTCTCCCTCGACGTACGGCATGGTGAACCAGAGCTGTCCGTCGGCGCCGCCGGAGTCGTGCACGGCCAGAATATGCGGATGCTGCAGGCGGGCGCAGAGCCGGATCTCGCGGAGGAATCGCTCCGGGCCCAGCAACTGAGCCAGGCCGGGATGGAGAACCTTGAGCGCGACGGGCCGGTCATGCCGGAGGTCGTGAGCCAGAAAGACCGTGGCCATGCCGCCCCGTCCCAGCTCGCGCTCGATCCGGTAGCGGTCTGCCAGAGACGCCTGGAGATGATGCAGCATATCGGGCAAGCTGGTCTTTCCGGCGAGGGGTAACCGTAACGGCCTAACGGTACACTCTGACCGGGTAGCGGGCCAGAGCAATGCGGGAGGCCCTGCATCATCGGCCAATGAGCGGGGGCTGCGTCAGGGAACGGCTCACCCAGCGTGAGCGGCGGCAGGCCAATCAGAGTTAGTATTCCCCCGGCCATGGACCCCCTCTCAGACCTGCTGCGCGTCGTCCGCCTCGATGGCGCGTACTTCTACGCGGTCGAGGCGGCGGAGCCGTGGAGCGTGGAGACAGTGGCCGCCCAGGAGCTCTCGCCCCGCATCATGCCGGACGCGGAGCACCTCATCTCCTACCATGTCCTGACCCAAGGCCGCTGCTTTGGCGGCCTGGACGGCGAGGACCAGGTCGAGCTCGCCCCGGGCGACGTCCTGGTCTTCCCCCACGGCGACGCGCACCTGATGTCGAGCGGGCGAGGCCTTCGCACCGGTCCCGAAGTCAATAGTAGCGCGCCCGCCCGTTACCCCCACACTGTCCTGCTCGGCGATCACGGGCCCCGGGTCACCTCGTTCGTCTGCGGATTTCTGGCCTGTGACCGCCGGCCGTTCAACCCCCTGCTGGCGGCACTCCCACGCCGGATGCACATGCGGGGCATGTCGAACGCCTGGCACGGCAACTTCACTCGGCAGCTCATCGAAGAGTCCCGCCTGGGCCGGGCCGGCGCCGACACGGTCCTCACCCGGCTGGCGGAGCTGATGTTCATCGAGGTGGTGCGCCGGTACCTGGAGGATTTGCCGCAGGGGCAGACCGGCTGGCTCGCCGGCATCCGCGATGATGTGGTGGGGCGGGTACTGGCGCTGCTCCACAGTCGGCCAGCGCATCCGTGGACGCTCGACGAGCTCGCTCGAGCCGCGGCCTCTTCCCGGTCCAACGTGGCCAAGCGGTTCGCCCTGCTGGTGGGCCAGCCGCCGATGCAGTACCTCGCGCAATGGCGGATGCAGATCGCGGCCAACCTGCTCGCCCAGAGCGGCGCGAAGGTCGCGACCATCGGAGCGGAGGTGGGATACGACTCCGAGGCCGCCTTCAGCCGGGCATTCAAGAAGGCCACCGGCCTCGCTCCCGGTGCGTGGCGCGAGGCTCGCCGCACCACTCGCCAGTAGCTCTTCCACTCCGCTCAATCGAGACGATCGCGCAACTCCGTTGGACTCCCGCGCAGGAACTGCTGGTCCGGGTACGCCCGAGCAGGAAGTCGGGACGGGCAGTCATAGGGCAAATCGTGCCGCCTCGCCACTATGCGTCTCGCGCGCCACGAGGGCGCGCCGACCCATTCACCGAGAGGCTGGCATGTCATCCGACAACATCCTCCGCGCCGACGCTCCCGCCGTCCGCGCCGAGGTCCCCGCCTGGTCCGAAGATGCCCTCACCGCCCGGGCACGGAAGGTGTGGACGGCGGGCGATTTCCTGCCGATCGCGCGCAGCTTCGCGCCCGGCGCCGAGGAGTTCATCACCCGGCTGGCGCTGCGCCCTGGGGAATCGGTACTTGACGTCGCGTGTGGTACCGGCAACCTCGCCATCCCGGCGGCACGGGCCGGCGCTCGGGTGAGCGGCATCGACATCGCGCCGAACCTGATCGCGGAGGCCCGGCTCGAGGCCCGGACCGCCGGTCAGGCCATCACGTTCGAGGTGGGCGATGCGGAGGCGCTGCCCTACGTCGACGATCAGTTCGATACCACCGTGACGATGTTCGGCGCGATGTTCGCCTACCGGCCGGAGCGGGCCGCGGCGGAGCTGCTGCGGGTCACCCGCCCGGGAGGCCGGGTAGCGATGGCGAATTGGACGCCGGAGGGCTTCATCGGGAAGGTGTTGCGGGCTCACGTCGGCGTGGTGCCGCCCCCGCCGGGTGTACCGAGCTCGCTGGAGTGGGGCAAGGAGGAAACGGTTCGTGCCCGCTTCGGGGGAGGGGTGACCTCGTTGACCTGCACCCGCCGGACCCTGGAGCTTCGCTTCCCGTTTCCACCGGCAGCGGTCACCGAGCTGTTCGCCGCCAATTACGGGCCGACGGTCACGACGCTCCGCGCGACCGATCCCCAAGGCGCGAGCCGGCTGCGCGACGAGCTCACCAGTCTGTTCCAGCAGCACAACCTCGCGACCGACGGGACCACGGCCGTGGCGGGGGAATATCTCGACGTGCAAGCGCGGGTCGCCTGAGTCGCAGGCCTGTCTCAGCGATGGACTGAAATGCCCAAGTCATTCAACCGGAGATGAACCAATGAGCCAACGTGCCAACGCTCTCGCCAATCGCCTGGAACAGGGTGCCCTTGCCCTCGACGCCCTCGCGGGCGCGCTCACCGAGTCGGAGTGGCAGACCCGGATTCCCAAGGACGGGCGCACGATCGGCGTTGTCGTGCATCATGTCGCCACCATGTACCCGCTGGAGATCCAACTGGCGCAGAAGCTGGCCGGAGGGGAGCCGGTGGCGGGGGTGACGTGGGATGACGTCCACGCGCTGAATGCCGCGCACGCCAAGGAGTACGACGCGGTGACGAAGGACGCGGCGCTGGATCTGCTTCGGCGCAACAGCGCCGCGGCCGCCGCGGCGATCCGCGCGCTGGGCGACGAGGAGCTCGACCGGGCCGCTCCGGTCTCGCTCAACGCGGATGCCCCGCTCACCTGTCAGTTCATGCTGGAGGATCACGCGGTCCGGCACAGCTATCATCACCTGGCTGCCGTACGCGGAGCGTTGAAAGCGCGGGTGGCTGCGGCGCGGGTGGCCTAAGCGTCTCGGGCTGGGATCGGCAACAGCAACAATTCTCCCTGGTGAATTGTTGCTGTTGCCGTGGCTATTGCTTTGGTGGTGGCCGTGGCTGTGGCTGCCGTTCGGTGTTCGCCTCCGAGGTGGCCGCAGGCGCTCGTCTATTCCTACCCCCGCGCCGACAGCGCCAGACAGACCCATCCCGCCAGAAACGCAACCCCGCCCAGCGGCGTGATCGCCCCCAGCCAGCGGACTCCCGTGAGCGCCAACCCATAGAGGCTGCCGGAGAAGAGCAGCGTCCCGCCCACGAACAGCCACCCGGCCCAGTGGCTCAGCGCCCCGGGCCACCGCACCACCG
Source organism: Gemmatimonadales bacterium (assembly GCA_036265815.1). NCBI lineage: Bacteria > Pseudomonadati > Gemmatimonadota > Gemmatimonadia > Gemmatimonadales > Gemmatimonadales bacterium. The sequence goes on along the minus strand of DATAOI010000076.1, from coordinate 42,372 downwards.
CCCACGCCGCGGCGATCAACCCGAACGCATGGTACATCTGGTACCGCGCGGCCGTCTCGAAGACGCCGAGCAGCTCCGGGGTCAGCCGTCCGCGGAGAGCGTGCGCCCCGAACGCCCCCGCCGCCACGGCGAGGAAAGCCGAGATCGCTCCGAGCACGAAAAAGAGTCGCTGCACGTCATCACCTCGGCGCGCGCGCCGCCGCGAGCTCCGCGGGCGAGGGCTGGCGGTCGGCCCAGGCGGCGAGTGCCCCCACCCCCAGGATGAGCGCGATGTCGCTCACCGCCACTATCGTCATTCCGGGCGGCGGCGGCGAGATGAGTGCCGCGGCGTACATGCCCACCAGCAGCAGGACCACGACGGCCAGCCGCCCCACCCGGATCGGGTGCCGCCGGGACTGAAACCGGATGTAGACGGCGAGTCCGATCGCCAGCGTCAGCAGCTCCACCGCGATGCTGATGCCGAAGTGGTTCCACAATCCGAGGCCGATCTTGAGAGAATCGTCCCCCGCCAGCGGCAGATCCTTGAGGTGCACCAGCACGTCCAGCGGATAGTGCGAGGCGACCGCCGCGCCGACCAGCACCGACGCCTGCCAGTGCCGGCTGGTGTCGCGGGTGGGCCAGGAGTAGTAGGCCGCCGCCCCGACGATGCCCCAGGCGAGCGCCGCCACAAGGCTGTGGGAGATCGGATAGTCGAGGAACTCGAAATTGAGCAGCGGATTGGGATCCGGAACGACGCGCGCGTGCTCCCATCCGAGCAGGAGGAAGCAGCCCCAGAGTAGGTCCGCCAGCTGGCACGCCACGAAGAGCGTGCCGAGCGAGATCTTGGGCTCGACTCGCTTGAGCGCGAACGCCACACCGTAGTGCCCGAGGAACATGGGTGTCAGGGCCTCCCGCCCGCGAGCCAAGAGCCGCCGTCGACCACGAAGATGGCCCCGGTGATCCACTCACCGGCGGGGCTCGCCAGAAAGGTGACCATCTGGCCCACGTCCTCGGGCGTGCCCCATCGGCCGAGTGGGATGGCGTCGGCCACGTACCGATCCATCCGGAAGAGGTCCGGTGCAGCCTCGTTGGGCGGGGTGAACGCCTTCCTGACTCCCTCGGTCGGTATCGGCCCGGGCGCCACGGCATTGACCGTGATCCGGTCCGGCGCCCATTCCAGGGCCAGCGTCCGCGTGAGTGCGTCGACGCCGGCCTTGGCGGCGGTGGCGTGGGCCATCTGAGGCCAGCCGCGGTAATGCAGGGTCATGGAGATCGAGACGATGCGGCCGCCGCCCTGGGCCTTCATCACCGGGTACACGGCCTGTGCGCACAGGAAGGTCCCGGAGAGATCGGTCTCCAGCACCGCACGCCAGCCGTTGGGCGAGAGCGTGGCAGACGGCGCGTAGAAGTTGCCGGCGGCGTTGTTCACCAGGATGTCGATGCGGCCGTGCTCACGGGACACTCGCTCGACCATGCGGCCCACCGACTCGGGCTCGCGCACGTTGGTCTCCACAGTGGTGACACGCGCCCCCTCGGCCCGAAGGCTCTCAGCGGCGTGCTCGAGGTGCTCCGGTTTCCGGCTGGCGAGGACCACCGCGGCGCCGGCGGACGCGAGGCACCCGGCGATGCCCAGGCCGATACCGGTGCCCCCGCCCGTCACCACCGCGAGCTGACCGCTGAGGAGATCGGGACGGAAGGGGCTTCGATCCGGTTGGCTCATGCCTTGTCGGTCCGGGCCGCGCCCCGCGCCGTGAAGCTCTCCAGCCGCCGGCGAAACTCGGCTCCCTGGAGCGCCTGGATCTGGGCCGCGCCCTCCGTGGAGAGCGCCTGTTCCAGCACCCCGATCTCCGGCGCCCGCACCAGCCGCTTGATGGTACGGACGCTGGACGGTGCGTTGGCGGAGAGCTGCTCGGTCAGCCGGCGGACCTCGGCCTCCAGCGCGGCGTCGTCCACCACGGCGTCAACCAGCCCGATGGCATGGGCCCGCGCGGCATCCAGCGTCTCACCGGCCAGGAGCAGGCGAAGCGCCGGACCGACTCCGACCAGCCGGGGCAAGGTGAAGGTCGAGCCGCCGTCCGGCACAAGCCCCATACGGGCAAAGGCGGAGGTGAAGCTGGCCCCGGCGCCGGCGACCCGGAAATCACAGGCGAGGGCGAGGTCGAGTCCGTACCCGGCCGCGGTCCCCGCCACCACCGCGATGACCGGCACCGGGCAGCGCACGATGGCCAGCACCGCCGCCTGGAAATCGCTCAGGCCGTGCTGCAGCTCGGCCACGGTGGCACTGGCACCCAGGGAGCGCAGCCAGTGCAGGTCGAGCCCGGCACAGAAGTGCCCGCCGGCGCCGCCGAGCACCACCGATTCCGCCTGCGCCGCCTCCTCGATGGTCTCGAGCACCAGCGCGAGCTCCCGCGCGAGAGCGGGCGTGAGCGCGTTGCGTCGTGCGGGCCGATTGAGCGTCAGCCGGTGCACCGGGCCTTCGACCGAGTACAACAGCTCGTCCGACATGGCTCAGCGCCCGCCCTCGGCCACCGCCATTCCCATGGCGTGGAAACCGTTGTCCACGTAGACCACGCTGCCGGTGACGGCCGCCGCGAGCGGGCTGCAGAGGAAGGCAGCCGTGTGTCCCACATCGGTGGCCTGAATAGGATGAGGCAGCGGAGAGTTGGCGGCCGAATAGGCGATCATGGTGTCGATGAATCCGATCGCCGACGCGGCGCGGGAAGCCCAGGGGCCGGCGGAAATCGCATTGATCCGTACGCCCCATCTGCGGCCGGCCTCGAAGGCGAGCGTGCGGGTGTCCGCCTCGAGCGCCGCCTTGGCCGACGACATGCCGCCGCCATAGCCGGGGATGACCCGTTCGCCCGCCAGATATGTGAGGGAAAGGAAGCTGCCGGCCGGTCGCATCAGCGGCGCGAGGTGCCGCACCAGGGACACGTTGCTGTAGGCGCTGACGCTGACCGCCGCGAGATACCCCTGCCGGCTGGTGTCGACCAGCGGCGAGCGGACCTCCGGCCCGTTGGCCAGGCTGTGCACCACGATGTCGAGGGCGGACTCGCCGAAGTCCGCGCGAATCCGGCCCGCCATGCCCTGGATGGTAAAGTCGCCCTGCTCCTTGTAGCGCTTGTTCTCCCGGACCTCATCGGGAACCTCGGCCAGCGTGTCGAAGCCGGCGTCCAGCGGATAGATCCGCTCGAACTCCAGCTTGCCGCCATCGGAGAGCCGAAGCGAGTCCTCCATCTTCCCGCGCTCGAGCAGCTTGGTGAAGATCCCCAGGGCCGGCGGCCAGCTTCCGAGGCAGATCGTGGCCCCCGCCTCGGCGAGTGCCTTGGCGATGGCGAAACCGAAGCCGCCATCGTCCGAGACGCCGGCGACGAGAGCACGTTTTCCGGTGAGGTCGATCGCGAGCATCCGGAGGAATCCTCGGGAAGGGTCGCGGGAATATAGTGGGACGGGTGGAGGACGGTGCAGAGCCGCGCGGGGCGATCAGGTCGCGGGAGCGCTCCCGGGCCAAGCCGGTATGATCACTCGGCCCGGAGCACCTCCAGCGGCGGCAGCCGGAGGACCACCCGGCTGTTGGCCAGGCCCACGACGACGGTGAGAGTCACGACTGCGGCGGCGAGCAGCGACAAGGGCACGACCGGAAGGGTGAAGCTCCCCTCGAACAGGAAGCGTGCCAGCGCCCAACCAGCCACCGAGGCGAGGACCACCGCCACCAGCGATGCGATCAGCCCGAGGGAGACGTACTCGGCGATCACGATGCGGAAGAGCTGTCCCCGAGTCGCGCCGAGGGTGCGGAGCAGGGCTCCCTCGCGCGCCCGCTGGAACCGGCTGGTGGCAAGCGCCCCGACCAGCACGAGCGTGCCGGTGCCCAGGGTAAAGAGCGCCATGAAGCGGATCGCGAGCAGCACCCGCGCGATCAGCCGCTCGAGAGTCTCCTGGACCGAGGAGAGATCCAGGATGGTGACGTTGGGGAGTCGTTCCGTCAGCCGGCGCTGGAAGGTGCCGCGATCCGAAGGCCGCGCGATCCGGGTGAGCGTCACCAGCGACTGTGGCGCGCCCTCCAGCGCCCCCGGCGCGAACACCACGAAGAAGTTGGGCTCGAACCGGGCCCACTCCACCTCTCTGAGGCTGGCCACCCGGGTGGTGACCGGCACTCCCTGCACGTCCCAGACGATCTCGTCTCCCACCCGGACGCCCAGCTCGCGCGCCAGGTCCGTCTCGACCGAGATCTCCGGCGTTCTCGCTCCTGGCGTCCACCAGCGGCCGGCCACGAGCCGCTCCGAACCCACCAGGGTGTCGCGGTAGGTCGACCGGTACTCCCGCCGAAACGCCCAGGCATTGCTCGGCCCGTCCCGGCCGGCTGAGGTATCGGCCAGCGTCATGCTCACCGGCTTGCCCTTGACCGACTCGATCCGCATCGGCACGATCGGCACCGGCCCGAACGACGGCAGCCGGGCCTCTGCCAGCGCCCGCTGGACAATGGGCTGCTGGTCGGGCTGAATGTCGAAGAGCACCAGGTTGGGCCGGCTGGGGCCGCCGGTGATCCGGAGCTGCCGCAGCAGGTTGAACTGGACCAGGAAGAGCGTACCCAGCAGAAACCCGCCGAAGCCGATGGCCAGCACTACCGTGGTCGTCTGGTTGAAGGGGCGGTGCAGGTTGGCCACGCCCTGGCGCCACACGTAGGGCCATGCCGGCGGTAGCCAGCGCCGCGCCACCCGGATGAGCGCCCACGAGGCACCCCACAGGATCAGCAAGGCCGCGGCCACGCCGGCTGAAAAGATCGCGGCCCGTCGCCAGCTCCCGACCTGGATGGCGGCGAGCGCCACCGTGCTGGCAGCCAGCGCCGCGAGACTGAGCCAGCGCCACGGATCGCGGCTCCGCCGGACCTCGGGGTCCACGTCGCGCCGGAGTGCGGCCAGCGGAGGCACTCGGCGCACCGCGAGGAGTGGGGAGAGCGCGAAGATCAGCGCCACCCAGAGTCCCATCCCCAGCCCAAGCGCGACGGCGCGGAGCGACAGCTCCGGGCGCACGGTCACCGGGAGCAGCCCGGCCAGGAGCTCCGGGAGAACCTGCTGCGCGCCGAGGCCGAGCAGCGCACCGAGGATGCTGCCCACGAGTCCCATCGCGGCGGCTTCGGCGAGGTAGATCGCCAGTACGCGACCGGCGCTCGCGCCCAGGCAGCGGAGCACGGCGATGCTGTCGAGCCGCTGGCGGATGAACACCACCACAGCGCTCGCCACCCCGATCCCGCCGAGCAGCAGGGCGATGAGCGCCACCAGTCCCAGATACCCCGCCAGCCGGACGAGCGCGTCGTTCAGGTTCTGCTGGTCCTCCGCCACGGTCCGCACCCGGGCGCGCTCGACCTGCAGCCGGGTGCGGTAGCGGTCGGCGATGGCCGCCGGCGAGGTCCCCGGCGGGAGGCTCAGGAACGCCTCGTATTCCGCGCGTGCGCCAAACCCCAGCAAGCGTGTGTCCTGGAGAAAACGGCCCGGGATGAAAATCCGCGGTCCGAACGCGGCCCGGATACCAACGTTGCCCGGCGCGCTCACGATCGAGCCGGTGATGACGAAGCGAGCCTCGCCCAACGCGAGCGTGTCGCCCAGCCTGGCACCGAGCGCGCTCAGCAGCGAGGGATCGACCACGACGAATCGCCCGGACTGCAATTCGCGCCAGGCGGGCGCCGGCTGGGTGCGGATCTCGCCATAGAATGGGTAGGCCCCGTCGACCGCTGCCACCTGCACCAGCCGGGTACCCGAGGTGCGGGGCACGTAGGCCATGCCAGAGAAGCTGGTGAGCCGCGCAAGCCGCGCCCCGCCGGAGACCAGGGTGTCGACGACCGCCTCCGCCTTGGGCGTGAGCGGCCGCCGGCTGGAGAACGCCAGGTCGGCTCCGAGCAGCGCCTGCGATTGGGCGCGCACCGAGTCGCGCAGATTGTCGGTGAAGGAGCCGATCGCCACCAGCGCGGCCACGCCAACGGCGATCGAGGCCGTCAGAAGGAGCAGCCGTCGAGGCGCCGCCCGGATCTCCCGCGCGGCCATGCGGAGCACGAATCCGGCTGTGGTCACGCCGCGCTGTCGGCGACGATCCGGCCGTCGGCCAGGCGGATGGTGCGCCGGGCCCGGGACGCCAGGTCGAGATCGTGGGTGACCAGCACCAGCGTGGTGCCGAGATCCCGGTTCAGCTCCATCATGAGGTCGATGATGGTGGCGCCCGTGCTGGCGTCGAGGTTGCCGGTGGGCTCATCCGCGAAGAGGACCCGGGGACGGGTGCTGAAGGCACGCGCCAGCGCGACCCGTTGCTGCTCGCCACCCGAAAGCTGGGCCGGATAATGATGCGCCCGCTCGGTGAGCCCCACGCGGGCCAGGAGCTCGTCCGCCCGGGCGCGTCCCTCCTCGCCCCGCAGCTCGAGCGGCACCTGGATATTCTCCCTTGCCGTGAGCGTGGGGATCAGCTGGAAGGACTGAAACACGAATCCGATCTTCTCGCCGCGAAGCCGCGCGCGCTGGTCTTCATCCAGCTGGCCCAGCTCGGCGCCATCGAGGTGCACCGTCCCGGCCGTGGGCCGGTCGAGCCCCGCGAGCAGGCCCAGCAGCGTCGTCTTGCCGCTGCCCGACGGGCCGACGATCGCCACGAAGCCGCCCGGCTCCACGGCGAAGGTGATATCCTTCAACACGGTGAGCTCGCGGTCACCGGACGCATAGCTCTTGGTCAACGAGGCACAGCGCAGCATGAGGTCAATGATACTCCGGTCCGTCGTGTGCGGGCTGATGCTCAGCCTGGGCGCCGGATGCGACGCGGGCGAGCGCGCTCCGGCCGGAGACCCGCCACCGCCGCCATCCGATGGCCAGCGCGGTCGCATCGTCTTCCTCGGCACCAGCCTCACCGCCGGACTCGGCCTCGATCCCGACCAGGCGTACCCCGCGCTGCTCCAGCAGAAGATCGATTCGGCCGGCCTTCCGTTCCTGACCGTCAACGCCGGCGTGAGCGGAGAGACTTCGGCCGGGGCCAGGCGGCGGATCGATTGGCTGTTCCGCCAGCCGGTGGCCGTTCTGGTGATCGAGACCGGCGCCAACGACGGGCTCCGCGGACAGGACGTGGATTCCCTGGCGGCCAATATCCAGGCGATCATCGACCGCGCCAAGCGCCAGCAGCCGCCTCCCGGCATCGTGCTCGCGGGGATGCAGGCGCCGCCCAACTACGGTCTGGCCTACACCCGGCGATTTCGTGCGGCGTACCCCCAGCTCGCGCAGCGCAACCATCTGCCGCTGATTCCGTTTCTGCTCGAAGGGGTGGCCGGGGTGGACTCACTCAACCAGGCGGACCTGACGCATCCCACCGTGGCGGGACAGCGGCGGCTGGCGGAGACGGTGTGGCGGGTGCTGGAGCCGGTGCTACGAGGGCACGCCTGACCCCAGCAGCTCCTCGAGCGCGGCGGCGGCGGTGTCGATCTCGTCGGTGGTGTTGTAGTAGTGCGGGGAAATCCGGAGCGCGGAGGTCACCCCCTTCTCGTCCATGTCGATGACGGCATCCTCCCGCTCGGGTGAGCTGGTGTTGATCCCGCGCGCCCGCAGCGCCAGCTTCAGCTCGGCGCCGTCGCGGGCGGCCGGCTGAATGGTGACGATGGCAGAGAGTGCCGGGCCGCGGTCCAGTACCCGCACGCCGGGCACCCGGGCCAGCCGCTCGCGGGCATGGCGAGCCAGCGCCCACGCGCGCTCCTGAGCCGTCGGGATGCCGACCTCCAGTGCGTAGCGCACGGCGGCCCCCAGTCCGAGCACCAGTCCGAAGGGCATCTCCCAGGTCTCGAAGCGTCGGGCGTCGGGCGTCAGCTCGAAGGCGTCGGGATCGCTCCAGGAGGCCCCGTGCATGTCGACCAGCAGGGGATGGGCGCCGGCGGCAAGCGCGCGGTCCGACACATAGAGAAATCCGATGCCGCGGGGGCCGCGCAGGAACTTCCTGGAGGTCCCCGCCAGATAGTCGCAGTACAGGGCGCCTACGTCGACCGGCATCTGGCCCACCGCCTGGCAGGCGTCGACCAGGTAGGGCACCTCCGCGGCGCGGCAGATCTCGCCGACCGCCTCGACCGGCTGAACCAGTCCCGAGTTGGTCGGCACCCAGGTGAGCGCCACCAGCGTGGGGCGCCTCCGTCCCACCAGCCGCCGCACCTCGGCGGGATCGATGCCGCCTTCAGGGGCGTCCGGCGCGCGAACGATCTCGACTCCTCGCCGGCGGGCGAGCGAGAGATACATGATCTGGTTGGAGGCGTAGTCCGCGCGGCTGGTGAGAATGGTGTCGCCCGGGGCGAAGTCGAATGTCTCGAGCGCCTGCGCGAAGGCCGTGGTGGAGCTCTGGGCCAGTGCCATGTTCCGCGCTCCGGCGCCGAGCAGATGGCCCAGGTCCTGGTACACCTGGCGCAGCGCGTCCCTCCGGGCCTCCGCCGCCTCATAGCCACCGAGCTCGTCCTCCAGCCTGAGGTGCGCGGTGACGGCCTGGTGCACCGGTCGAGGCGTCAGGGCCGCCCCGGCGTTGTTCAGATGCACCCGGCGGGTACAGCCCGGAGTGTCGGCCCGCCAGCGGCCGAGCTCCGGCGGGTTGGCGGCGGCGCTCACGCGACCCACGCCTCCAGCTCCGCGATCCCGCGGCGCCACTGCCGCTGAAAGACCTGGAGTGCGGCGACACGATCCCCCTGCCGGAATGCGTGGAGCACCTTGCCGTGGGGAGCGGTGGAGAGCGCGAGTCGGCCGGCGGCCCGCATGTAGGCTGAGAGATATCGGCGGGGCACCTGGCGGAGGCTCGTGATCAGCTCCAGCAGTCTCCGGTTGGGACAGCCGGCGAGCAGCACCCGGTGCCACTCGTCTTCCAGGTCGAGGCATGCCGCCAGGTCGCCGCGGGCCTGCTCCAGCGCTCGATCCAGCTCGGCGAGGTGCGCCAGGCGCTCCTCCGGGAAATCGGGCGAGAGCTCGAAGGCGAGGGCCTCCAGCGCTCCCAGGATGGCGCCGACCTCCCGGATCTCAGTGCGGTCGAGGGGGCGCAGCCGAAAGCCCCGCCCCATGTCTGCCTGGAGCACGCCGTCGCGGGTGAGGCGGAGCAGGGCCTCCCGGACGGGAGTCCGGCTGACACCGAGTTCGGCGGCGAGAGCAGTGTCGCGGACCCGGAGGCCGGGGGTAAGCTCGCCGCGGTGAATGCGATCGAGGATATGGCGATAGACCTCGTCGCGGAGGGGCATTCGGGGGATGGTGGTGCCTGCCTGAGACTTTGAATTCATATACAGTATACAGTATTCTGTGTTCCGACACGAGTCAAGCCCTGGAGGACCCATGCGCACTGCTCCCGTCATCGCTCTGCCTTTCGCCCTCTGCCTCCTCGCCCCACCGCTCCACGCCCAGTCCGAGCCCGAGCTCAAGGAGCGATTCGAAGGACGCCACGTCGTCCTCAGGCTGGCGATGCCCGGCACCGAAGACGGCGTGGACGTCTACCCCGGCACCGAGAAACCGCTCGACTACCCCCGATACGCCAGTCGGCTCAAGAAGTTCGGGACGGCTCTCCCGTCCGGCCAATCAGCCATCGTCACCAAGATCAAGGTGAAATCGGACCTCATCGAGTTCCAGCTCGATGGCGGCGGCTACGGCACCATGGGCGACGAGACCTCCTCCAACGTCAACGTGGGATCGACCCCCAAGACCAAGCGGGAGCAGAATCTCGAGGGCGAGCTCCGGCGCGAAGGCGATCCCGCAAGGAAGCGCGCCATCAAGGAGGAGTTGGACGACCTCCGCAGAGAACGGGAGCGGGAGGACGCCCGCAACCGCGCCCAGGTGGCGGACGCGGAGGAGCACAAGAAGGAGAACATCCGTCAGCGCCGGCTCGACGGCGGCTCGCGCTTCAACCTGCGGTACCGACACGGGGTCCCCCAGTCGGCGTTGACGGCCGAGTCGATGATGCAGGCCCTGGCGGAGTACGTCGACTTCGGGGAGACTGCGGTCGCCTCGGCGGCGCCCTCGTGTCCCGAGCCGCCTCCCCCGCCTCCGCCGTCTCGGATCCCTCGGAAAGGCATGCTCCTGGAAGAAGCCGACGCGCTGCTCGGGGCGGCCAGCACCACATCCCAGCGACGCGAAGGAAAGCTCAACGTGGTCACCCGCACCTACGCGATGGACACCGGACGGGTCAGGGCCGATTTCGTGGAGGGCGTCCTCATCCGGTACACTATGAGCTCGGACTGACCGGCCGCGGCATGAAACTGCTGGCTTTCGCCGCTTCCCTGCGACGCGCGTCGTGGAACCGGAAGTTGATCGCACTCGCCGCCGGCCTCGCCCGGGAGAGGGCGGTCGAGGTCGACCTGGCGGATTTCCACGAGTTCGACATGCCGCTCTACGACCGGGACGTTCAGGACGGCACGGGATTCCCGCCCGGTGCCCGCGAGTTGCAGCGGCGCGTCCTGGCGGCGGATGGGCTGTTGATCGCCTCGCCGGAGTATAACTACTCGCTTCCCGGCACCCTCAAGAATGCCATCGACTGGGTTTCCCGCATGAGCCCGATGCCGTTCCGTGGCAAGACCGGAATGCTCCTTTCCGCCTCCACGGCGCAGGCCGGCGGCATTCGTGGTCTCTGGCAGCTCAGGATTCCGCTCGAAGGTGTGGGGGTCCTCCTCTACCCCGACATGTACCCCTTGCCCTGGGCGGACAAGGTCTTCGACGAGGCAGGCCAGTTCAGGGAGAAGGAGCGACGGGAGCGGCTGACGGCGATGCTGGAGGGATACCTGACGATGGCGCGGAAGCTGGCGGCCGAGCCACGCTGATCGTGGCCGTTCCGAAGCCGGCGCCAGGGTGCTCTGCATACCTCAAATCGACGATGTGTACCAGCGTCGCCGGCCCGATGGACTCCACCGAGAACACCGGAAACCGCGCCCAGCCGAGGAAGCGCCGGCCAACCAGTGTCGCCACCGCGGCGGCCACCGCGGGTGTATCCGGCCGGCCGCGGGGATAGCTTCGAACCGACGCCCGATCCAGATGGGGCCGCCGAAGCCAGCGAAACGTCGCAATGCGATAGCTGTCCCCCTGCGAGGCCACCACATGCCGCACCATCGGGTTGACTGCCAGCGGCCCGACCATGAGGGCTTCCACCGGTGTGCCCGTCAGGGCGACCAGCTCCCGGGTCGCGATCATCCTTGCTCCGGCCCCTGAAAGCGCCATCGCGACCACATACGCCGCCGTCGCGCCCAGCGCCACCCGCGCCGGCCGCCCCTGCATCCCGAAGTGCCCCCGCGTGCCGCGCCGCCGGCTCAGCATGACGCCGGTTCCCAGGGCGAGCCACACCCACGGATCGACGATGAACAGCGTGTCTCCGTAGAACCAGTGTCCGCTGAACGGCATGAGCCAGCGGACACCGTAGGTGTTGAGCGAGTCGAGGATCGGATGGCTGAGTATCGAGAGGAACGAGAGGAGCAGGATCTGTCGGGGCACGACGCCAGACGGAAGGTTCGACCGGCTCGCCCGGCGACTGGCGCTGTCCAGGAGCAGCACCCCGCCCGTCAGCAGGAACGGGAGCACCGCCATCGCCAGCAGGCCGTGGGTCCAGCCACGCCGGAAGGAGAGATCGGCGGCCGGACCATCGAGGAAAGCCAGCACGTCCAGGTCAGGCAGGTTGGCGCCGATGAGCAGCGTCGCGGTGCCGAGGGCGGTGCGTCTCCCCAGGCCGCCCCGCGCCAGAGCGGCGCCTACCAGTGTGTGGCAGACCGGATCTATACCAGCCTCGCGTCCAACTCGATCTGCACGTTGCCCTTGAGCGCGCCCGACACGGGGCATCCGTCCCTGGCCGCTTCGGCGGCCTTCTTGAACGCGGCCTGGTCGATGCCGGGCACCTCCCCGCGCACCTCCAGCCGCATGCGGGTGATCTTGAAGCCGGCCGCCACCTTCTCGACGGTGCAGGCGGCCGTGGTGCTGATCCGGGTGGGCGGCGTACCTGCCCCCTCCAGTCCGGCGGACAGGGCCATGCTGAGGCACGCCGCGTGGGCGGCGGCGATGAGCTCTTCGGGATTGGTGCCCTTGGCGTCTTCGAACCTGGTGGCGAAGGTGTAGTCGCCCTGGATGTGCCCCGACGTCCCCGCGAAATGCCCGCGGCCGCTCTTGAGACCACCTTCCCATGTCGCGCTGGCGTTGCTTGTTCTCATGACTCTCCCCCAGTGTGCGTCCTACAGCACGCGGCTGAAACCGACCGCCAGTCGGAAGGGGCTGGTCTCGTCGAGGAAGGTCCAGCGAAACTCGACGAACGGCTTGGTCCGGGCCAGCGGCGGCGCGGTACTGAGACCAAAGAAGAGATTGTAACCGGTTTCTGTCCCCCTGTCGCCCAGGTGAACGAAGGCGATGCCGCCGCCGGCGTAGAGGCCGCCGCCCTGGCCCAGGCGGAGCGCCGCGTCGCCGTTGGCCTGCCAGCCCGTGGATCCATGCTTGGGAAAGAAGAGATCGGCGCTGGGCCGAAGCTCCACGTTCTTCCGCACCGGGATGCGAAGCTGCCCGCCCAGGCTCCAGGCGTGGTTCTCGAAGTCGCGTCCGGTTCTGAGTCCGGCCTCGATGGGGCCCTGGAGCAGCCCGGACCCTCTCCCGCGAAACTGCGCGGCCGCCCGAGCCGGCACCACACCCATGAGCGCCAGCAGAACCGCCACAGCGTAGCGAGCCCCCATCCGACCTCCGTGTCGATAAATTGTCTCAGCTGAGTGCTTCGGTATGACGCCTCAGGACGCCTGCACCGGATTGCCATCGGGATCGATCAGGTGGATCTCGCCGAGGTTGAGCTCCCGGAGACCTTGCTCGATCTTGGCCCGGTCGCCCACGATGACCCAGACCAGATGATCGGGGGCCACGGTGCGCTGGGCCGCCGCGGTGATCGTAGCCACGGTTTCCCCCCGGACTGCCTGGGCATAGGTATCGTAGTAGCGGTCGTCGAGCCCGAAGGAGACGATCTCGCTGATGGTGCCCGCCAGCGCGGCCATGGTCTCCCATGACCCCGGCAGCGTCAGGGTGAGCGACGCCTTGGCCCGCTCCAGCTCGTCCGGCAGGATGGGCCGCTCGCCCAGGATGCCGCGCAGCTCCTTCTGGACCTCGACGATCGCCTCCTTGGTCTTGTCGGTCTGGACCGGTGCGTAGGCGATGAATGGCCGCTGGCCCCGCGCGTCTCGCAGGAAGCTGAAGGCGCCGTAGGACCAGTGCTTGTCCTCCCGCAGGTTCATGTTGAGCCGGGAGCCGAAGTCGCTCCCCAGCACGGCACCCATCACCTCGATGGCGGGCTCGTCCGGATTGGCCTTGGGCGGCGCCACGTCGCCCGCGATGATGACCGACTGCAGCGATCCCGGCCGGTCGAGCAGGTAAACCGCGGGCTTCGGCTGCTCCACAGCGCCGATATTCTTGCGGGGCACCTCACCCGGCGCCCATCCCGCGAACAGCCGCTCGAGCCTGGGCCGGACCTCGGCCATCGTCGTGGCCCCGACCACCACGAGGGTGGCGTGGTTGGGCTTGAACCAGGTCTGGTGGAATCTGACCAGATCGTCCCGGGTGATCCGGGCGGCGGACGCCTCGGTGCCGGAGCCGCTCCACGGGTTGGCATAGGCGTGTCCCTGCCCGTAGACCAGCCGAGGGAAGACCCGGAGCGCCATGCCGACCGGATCGGCTTTCTCCCGCTGAATCTGGGCCAGACGCTGCTTCTTGAGCCGGTCGAGGTCGCGCTGCCGGAAGGCGGGATGAAGGATAACGTCGGCATAGAGCTCCAGCGACGGCTCCAGCTGGTCCCGAAGCGCCTCCAGCGACACGCTGGAGACATCCAGGCGTGACGCCGCGCCCAGATTGGCGCCCAGCTCCTCCAGCCGATCGCTGATCTCCAGCGCCGAGTGGGTCTGGGTGCCTTCATCCAGCATCGTCATTGCCAGGCTGGCGGTGCCGGGCAAGGCGAACTGGTCGGAGGCGGAGCCGGCGTCGAGCAGCAGGTCGAACCGTACCTGCGGGATCGAGCGCCGCTCGGCCAACACCACCTTGAGACCATTCGAGAGCGTCGTCCGCTCGAGCGCGGGGAATGCCGCCTCGCGCGGCGTGCCCGGCTGGGGCAGCCTGGAGCGATCGACGCCGCCGGCCGCCGTGGCATAGTCGGGGAAGGGCAGCACCTCCAGCGTGTAATCGCCGTCCGAGAGCCACCGCGTGGCCACTCCCCGGAGCTGCTGCGCGGTAGCGCCGGCCACCCGCCTGAGCCGCACCTGGTAGAAGTCGGCCCGCCCGGCGAACACCTCGCCTTGCGCCAGCACGTCCGACTTGCCGCCTAGCCCGCCGATCCGCTCGATCCCGCGGATGAAGCCGGCGCGGAACTGGGTCTTGGCCCGCTGCAGCTCGGCTGGCGTCGGGCCGCCGGCCAGGAAGCGCGCCAACTCCTGGTTGACCGCCCGCTCCACCCGCGAGAGCTCCACCCCGGGGCGGGCAGTGGCCTGGATGGTGAACAATCCACCGATCTCCCGCAGATCGAGCGACGCGTCGACGTCGGTGGCGAGCTGTTCCTCGTACACCAGCCGTTTGTACAGCCGGGAGGACTTGCCATCGCTCAGCACCGAGGCCGCGAGATTCAGATAGTCCGCGTCGGCCGAGCTCCAGGAAGGCACGTTCCACACCTTGTAGAGTCGCGCCTGTGGCACCCGGTCCTGCATCCGTCCGCGCTGGCTGCCGGTCCGCTTGGCGATCCATTCGTCCTGCCGCGCCACCGGCGGCCCGGCGGGGATGTCGCCGAAGTAGCGCTCCACCTTCTCCCGGGCCGTCTTGAGGTCGATGTCGCCGGCGATCGCCACGACGGCGTTGGCCGCCCCGTAGTAGGTCTGGAACCAGCCCTTCACGTCGTCCAGCTTGGCGGCGTCGAGGTCCTCCATCGAGCCGATCGTGGTCCAGGAGTAGGGGTGGTTCGCCGGATAGAGCTTGGGGATGAGGAAGTCCCAGACCTTGCCGTAGGGGGCGTTCTCGCCCTCCCGCTTCTCGTTCTGCACCACGCCGCGCTGCTCGTCCAGCTTGGCCTGGCTGATGGCCCCCACCAGGTGTCCCATCCGGTCCGACTCGAGCCAGAGCGCCAGGTCCAGGGCGGAGGTGGGCACGTTCTCGAAGTAGTTGGTCCGGTCCTCGTTGGTGGTGCCGTTGAGATCGGTGGCGCCGGCCCGCTCCAGCGGTCCCTGGAATTCCTTGTCGTAGTGCTCGCTCCCGTTGAACATGAGGTGCTCGAACAGGTGGGCGAACCCGGTATGTCCTGGGCGCTCGTTCTTGGAACCGACGTGATACCACACGTTCACCGCCACGATCGGCGCCTTGTGGTCTTCATGGACCAGCACGGTGAGGCCGTTGGGGAGCACGAAGCGCTGGTAGGGGATCTCCAGAGACGACTGGGCGCGGAGTGGGGCAAGCGGAAGCAGCAGCAGAGAGGTGGCCAGCATCCAATCGGATCGGGCGATCAACGGGACCTCACACGAAGAGTTGGGAGTCGGCGGTCTGGTTGAGCCGCAGCCAGTAGCCGCCCAAGGCCTGCATGGTCTCGGCGAAGGCGCGGAACTCCACCGGCTTCTCGATGCAGCTGTTGGCGCCGAGCTGGTAGCACTGGGCCACCTCGCGCGACTCCGCCGACGACGTGAGCATGACCACCGGGGTGGTGCTGGTGCGGGGGCTGGCCCGGAGCGCTCGGAGCACCTCGGCGCCATCGATCTTGGGCAGTTTCAGCTCGAGCAGGATCACGCGGGGCAGCGGCGCGCCCAGCCGGTGGCGGAAGCGGCCGCGCGCGAGCAGGAAATCGAGTGCCTCCTCACCGTCGCGGGCCACACCCATCCGGCAGGACGGGTCCACCCCCTTGAGCGCGCGCAGGATCAGCTCCGCCTCCGAAGGATCGTCCTCGACCAGGAGCACATCGAGCTCATCGGGCAGCATCAGACGCGAGGACCGCCGAAGCTCAGATAGAACGTGGCGCCCCGGTCGGGCTCGCCCTCGGCCCAGACCCGCCCGCCGTGCTTGTGCGCGATCCGCTGCACCAGCGCCAGTCCCGCGCCGTTGCCTTCGAACTCTCCCGTCCGGTGGAGTCGCTGGAACACGCCGAACAGCTTGCCGGCGTGCGCCGTGTTGAACCCTACGCCATTGTCCTGTACCGCCACGCCGGTCTGACCATCGGTCTCGAAGGCGCGGACCTGGATGACGACCCCGTCCCGGCCGCGGGTAAACTTGACCGCGTTGGAGAGGAGCTCACCCAGCGCGATCCGGGCGAGCGCGGCATCGCAATCCACTGTGGGTAGCGGATCGATTCGCCACTCGATCGAGCGGTCGCTGTCCTCCGCCTGGAGCTGACTCACCAGGTCCTCGACCAGGAATCCCAGGTCCACCGGGCGCCGCATCAGGTCCTGGCGTCCGACCCGGGACAGGTTGACCAGGTCGTCCACCAGGCCGGCCATCCGCCGGGCCGCCTCTCCGACCCGCTCGGCGTAGTGCCTGGAGGCCGGGTCGAGCGCGGACCCTCCGTCATCCAGCAACAGCTGGGTGAACCCGCAGATGTGCCGGAGTGGATCGCGGACGTCATGGGAGACCGAGTACAACAGCGTCTCCAGCTCCACCGTGGCCGCGCGGAGCTCCACGCCCCGCTCGGCCACCCGCCGCTCCAGGTCCCCCGCTTGCCGCCCGAGCTCCTCGCGCAGCCGGGCCTGCTGGATGGCGATGGCCAGCGGCGTGGCGATCTCCTGCGCGATATCGCGGTGTTCGGGATCGAAGCCCTGCGGCGTGGTCGAGGCGAGGTTGACCTCGCCGATCGCTTCGCCGTCCACCAGGAGCGGTACCGAGAGCACGCTCCGCATCCCCTCGTCGTACAGGTCCTGCAGGATCGGCGGCCGGGTCTCCACCGCGGCGAGGTCCTCCAGGTACCGCGAGGAGCCGTGCCGGAGCACGTCCGCTGGGGAGAACGTCTCCAGCGGGAGCGGCGCGGTCTTGAGCGGTACGCCGTCGGCGTAGCCCGCGAGCATCTGCGCCTCACCCCGCTGGAAATCGAACAGCACCACGCTGCAGCGCTGACAGGTGACCATCCGGCGCATCCGGCCCAGCGCGACGCGGCCGATCTCGGCGGGAGAGCGGGCCGCCAGGATGGCCTGATCCATGTCGTGCAGTATGGCCAGCCGTTCCGCCGAGCGGCGCAGGCGGTCCTCGGCGCGCTTCCGGGCGGTAATGTCCGTGACCATGCCGACGCTGCCGATCGTCCCGCCGTCCCGGCCCACGATCGGGCTGGCCGAGACCAGTCCCCAGAGCTCGGTGCCATCGCGCCGGCGGAAGCGGAGATCCTGGTTCTCGCCCTGGGTACCCGAGGGCCGGGACAGGACCCGCTGCGCGTTCGACCGGGAGCCGGCGTCGACGAACTCGTAGACCGGCCGCCCCAGCATCGCGCCGTTCTGGTAGCCGAGCAGCTCGGCCATCCGCTGGTTGACGTAGGTGATGATGCCGCGGTCGTCCGCCACCCAGATGCCCTCCTGGGCCACATCGACCAGTTGCTTGAACCGCTGCTCGCTCTCCTGCAGCGCCTGAGTCCGTTCTTCCAGCCGAGTCTGCCGGCCCTCAAAGGCGGCCGCGTGGCCCAGCGAGGCACCCGCCAGTCCGGCCAGGAGCCGGAGGGCCTTGGCATCGCGGTCGCTGAAGGACTGGGGCTCGGTCGAGATCACCTTGAGGATGCCCAGGATGCGCTGCTCGTCCTTGAGCGGCACCACCATCATCGAGCGGATGTTGCGCTCGCGGTAGGCGGTGTGTCCGATCCGCGGGTCGGCGAAGGTGTCGGCGCTGCGCTGCAGCTCACCGGTCCTCACGCTGAGCCCCGAGAGGCTCCCGTCCAGCTTGAGACGGGGCGGGTCGGTGCCCAGGTGCACCTTGGGCACCAGCTCGTCGCCCTCGATCACTTCGATGCACGCGCCGGTGGCCCCGGTGAGCCGCTGGCTGCGCTCGACGATGACCCGCATCACCGTGGCCGAGTCGAGACCCGCGGCCGCCACGGCCTGCTGCACCTCGATCACCGCCTGGAGCAGGTCGGTGTCGCTCTGCATGGCGTCTTCGGCCAGCTTCCGCTCGGTGATATCGAAGCCGGTGCCCAGGACACCGATCTGCCGGCCGGTCTCGTCGCGCAGCGGCTCCCAATCGCCGGCGCACCAGCGGATGGCGCCGGTGCGGGTCATCACCCGGTACTCCTGATCCCGGAGACCCTCACCCTGGGCCAGCCGCTCCCACTCCCCCAGCAATGCGGGGCGGTCGTCCGGGTGGATGTACTGCAGAAAGTCCTGGTCCCGCAGGTCCTCTTCGGGAAAACCGGTCAACCGCTCGAACGCCGAGTTGACGTACAGTAGGCGCAGGTCGGTATCGTACGCGATCACCCCTTCCCGCATGGTGGCCGTGACCGTCCTCAGCTCAACCCTCGCTGCGGTGGCGGTGCGTTCCGCCCGCCGTCTGGCCCGCAGCTGGAGCAGGAACAGCACGATCAGGGCGATGCCCGTCAGGGCGGCGCCGGCGGCCAGCAGCATGGGTGGGGCCAGGAGACGGGACAAATCGGAGATGGTTGGAACCACAGGGGCGACCCGTGAAATGTGCCCCGAAGATATACCCGTCAGGAGGTCCGGTCGAGGATCTGACGGATCTTGGCGGTGAGGACGCCGGGGGTGAACGGCTTGGGCCGGAGCTCCGCCCCCTCGGTGAGCCGCCCCTGGCGGGCGATCGCCTCCTGGGAATACCCGGTCACCTAGAGCAGCCGCATGGCTGGTCCAGCGGACGCGAGTGGTCCACCAGCTCGTGCCCGCTCATCCGGGCCATGACCAGGTCGGTGACCATGAGATCGATCGCACCGTCCTGCTGCCGGACGGGAGCCGGCGCACTCACCGCCGGCACACTCCATCGCTTGTGCGCAGCACCTGGCGCACCGTGTGGAGCAGGCGGTCGAGCGAGAACGGCTTCTCCAGCAACTCGGTCCCCGGCTGGAGCAGCCGGTGCCGCGCGATCGCCTCGTCGCTGCTGCCTGAGATGTAGAGCACCTTGACGGCGGGCCGGTGAATGGAGAGCCGAGCGGCCAGCTCCCGGCCGCTCGCGCTCGGCAGCATCATGTCGGTGAGCAGCAGGTGGATATGCCCGGCATGCCGATCCGCCAGCGCGCCGGCAGCCTCGGCGTCACCCGCGGCGAGCACGGTATAGCCCGCCCGCTCGAGTACTCGGTGGGTGAGCTCGCGGACCTGCGCTTCGTCCTCCACCAGCAGGATGGTCTCGTGCGGCCCGCCCGACTCGGCGCTCTGCTCCGAGGGCGCGGCGTGCGACCCGCTTCCCGATTCTCCCTCGATGACGCCGTAGCCGCCGCTCTGCCCCCTGAGGGGAAGGAGCTGGCGGACCAGGGTCGCCGCGCGCTCGCTGGCGCGCTGAATCTGGCCCACGTCCTCGCGGCCCCGCGGGGAGAGCCCGGCCTCTTCCAGCAGCAGCGCAGCATGCCCGAGGATGGTGGTCAACAGGTTGTTGAACTCGTGGGTGATTCCTCCCGCCAGCCGCCCCATGACCCGGGCGCGCTCCAGCTCCGCCCCCGCGGCCATCCGCAGGTCATGGTCCTCCGTCGCCTGGGCTGCGAGCTCCTGGAGGACGCCGAGATCGTCCGGTGTCCAGCGCCTCTGACCCGGCTGCAGAACCCAGAGGCCGCCACGGATCAGGCCATCGGAAGCGAGCAGGGGTACGCTGGCGAACGAGCCGACCCCGAGCCGCCTGAGCCGTGGGTGAGTGGCCCAGTCGCTCGATGCCCGGACGTCTTCCACCACAATGCCGGCAGGGCCTGGTGCCACCAAATCGCGGAAGGAGAGGTCGAGCGGCGGCTCGGCGACACCGGCGGCCGGGAGCCCATGTTGACCCTTGAGAGCCTCGCGATCGCCATCCCGCAGCACTACGAGCGCGAGCGGAGCGCCCAGCAGCGTGCAGGCCAGCCGGGCCAGCCGATCGTACGCCGGCTCCCGGCCCTCTTCCGTCGGGTCGGCTGCACGCTTCGCCTGGACGCGCACCGGAGGCCGGGGCACGGCCGATGGATCCTTCCCCTGGCTCACGTCCGCGACTCCGATGGGGTTTCCGACTGGTGGGCAAGTACCGCGTAATGTCGCGTTGCGGTACGCCCCTCGGCAAGCCCATGCAAATACAGGCACCTGCTGGCGAGTCTGGTGGTGGAGGCGTACTCTTGTGCCATGGCTTTCCTCGATACCAAGCAGTACCGGGCCGCTTCCCTGATCCTCTTGCTGGGCATCGGCTTAGTCTATGCGCTCTGGCCGTTCATCACCGGGTTGGTCGGGGCCCCCGTCCTGTTCGTCATTTTCCGGCCAGTGCACCGGTGGCTCACGCGCTGGCTCTCGCCCGGAAAAGCGGCGGCGGTCGTCCTGGTTCTGGCCATCGTGCTGGTGGTGGGGCCGGGGATCTCGTTCGTCGGGCTGATCGCCAACGAGGCGCAGGACATGGCCACCCGGGTGATTCGGAGCCCGGTCCTGGCCCGGCTGCGGGAGCTCAGGGTCGGGCCCTACGATATCGGAGCGCAGATCGAGGCCCTCGGCGCCCAGGTGGTCTCTTGGATCGGCAGCAGTGCACTGAGCGCGATCGGCACCGCCACCCGGCTGGGCATTCAGCTCACCATCACGTTCTTCGGTCTGTTTTATCTGCTGGTGGCGCCGAGGGGTGCCTGGAGCGGAGTGCGTCCCTTCATTCCCTTTTCGTCCCGCAACGCCGAGATCCTGCGGCAGCGGTTCCACGACGTGACCATCTCGACGCTGGTGGGCACCGGACTCACCGCGATGGTGCAGGGAGTCCTGGTGGGACTCGCCTTCTGGGTGACCGGACTCTCCAATGCCCTCTTCTGGGGAGTGGTGACGGTGATCTTCGCCATCCTGCCGGTGGTCGGCAGCGGGCTGGTGTGGGGCCCGGGCGCCGCGGCGCTGGCCCTGGATCATCACTACGGGCTCGCGATCGGGCTGGTGCTCTGGGGGATCCTGGTTGTGGCCAACGTCGACAACGTCATCCGGCCCGTGGTGTTCCGCCGGTGGGCTCAGATCCATCCCTTCATCACGGTGATCGGCGCCCTGGCGGGAATCAACTGGTTCGGCCTGCTCGGCCTGCTCATCGGTCCCTTGGCGATCTCCTATTTCTTCGAGCTCATCCGGATGTACCGGGCGGAGTATCTCGAGGGCAAGGGCGATGATCCCGAGG
The DNA here is from genome assembly GCA_036265815.1 of Gemmatimonadales bacterium. Lineage (NCBI taxonomy): Bacteria > Pseudomonadati > Gemmatimonadota > Gemmatimonadia > Gemmatimonadales > Gemmatimonadales bacterium. Next base: position 21,172 of record DATAOI010000076.1, on the reverse strand, counting down.
CCCTCGATCCGGCGCTGGCGGGTACCAGCCCGAGCTGAGTCGCCGGTCAGGCCGCTACGAAAGTGCCGCGGGCGGACAAGGCAGATGGGGGGTAGCCCGCTATCTTAGGAAATGCTCCCGGTCCAATCGACGTCGGTTCGCCTCTTCGCGCTGGCGGGCGCGACGCTGTTGGCCGACCCCGCCCCCGCGCTCCGAGTTCTCCGGACCACCCCGACCGCTGAAGCCGCGCCGACCACTGCCGTGACGATCACATTCGATCGTCCGGTGGCAGGCTCGCTCGACCGCACGGTGGATCCCGGCGCGATCTTCCGGATCGCGCCCGCCACGCCGGGTAAGACGGACTGGCGCGACCCGGTCACCCTGCGCTTCCGGCCGGCGGCGCCGCTGACGCCCAACACGGTGTACCAGGTCACCGTCGACAACCGCTTCGAGGCGATGGACGGCAGCCGGCTCGCCCAGCCCTACGCCTTCTCCTTCCGGGTGCGGGGACCGAGGGTGATCGCCGGTTGGCCGGTGGGCCCCGGCGACCGGGCGCGCTATCTCGGCGCCGACGCGAGGTTCGACCTGGTGGTCGACGCCCCGCTGGACTCGGCCGCAGTGGAGGGCGCTGCCTATCTCGAGTTCGATCGATTCTGCTCCGCGCCCGGCGTGATCCGCTTGAGGCTCGAATCCGAGCGACCCATCGCGACCGATGACCGCCCGGAGTTCCGTGAGGCCGGCGGCTGGGATCGTGATCGAGCGGCCGATCCGCTCCGACGCGTGGTCCGCCTCGTCCCCCGACAGCCGCTGCCGCGCGGCTGCGCCGGCCGGCTCACCGTCCCTTCCTCCTTCGATGAGACCGGCCGGGGTGATCTCCGACGCTGGGAGTTCTCCACCTACGGCGACTTCCGCCTGGTTCGGGCGGGATGCGGGTGGAACTACGCCTTCTGTCCCAGCGGCCCGCTCATCGTGGTCTTCTCCACTCCGGTACGGGGAGCCGAGCTGTTGCGACACCTGGCGTTGCGTCCGGCCCTGCCGTTTCAGGTGAGCGATACGTCAGGGTCGCGCGCCGAGTGGGCGCTCGACGCTACGCTCACCCCGCATACCGCCTATGCCCTGGTGGCTGACACGGCGCTGGCCGACGATTTCGGACAGCGCCTGACCGGCAACCCGGTTGCCACGGTGGTCACGACCGGTTTCGCCCCGGCGGTGAACTACCAGTCCGGGCGCGCGACCGTGGAACGGAAGGGCGCGCGGACGTTCGGGCTCACCCTCGTGAACGTGGATACCCTGGAGGTGCTGCTCGCGCCCGTGCCCGACTCGCTCGAGCCCGAGTTCCTGGCCCGGAGCGAGTGGGCCTGGAACGACCTCTGGCCCGCGCTCCTTCCCCATGCGTCGCGGCAGCGGCTCCCGGTGCGCGCCCAGCGCGACCGGGTGCGGGTGTACGGCGTTCCGCTCTCCACGCCGGTCTATACCCGTCAGGGGACCCCGACCTTGATGGCGCTGCAGGTGACCAGCTCCCGCCTCGACAGCGCCAGCCGGTCGCGGCGACCCATCGCGCTGGTGCAGGTCACCGATCTCGGCGTGCACGCCCGGGTGGGGGCGGATGAGGGCGTGGTGTGGGTCACCGGCGCGGGTGACGGCCGGCCCCGCGCCGGCGCGGCCGTGGCGCTGCACGACGCAACGGGGAAGATCGTTGCCCGGGCCACGACCGATTCCGCGGGGCTCGCGAGGCTCACGGGCTTTCGAGCTCGGGCGGCGGAGACCGACGCGGAGGAGGAAGACGAGTCCGGCCGGTCGAGCTTTCAAGGCTACGTGAGTGTGGTGCTGGGAACCGACCGCGCGCTGGTAGGGATCAGCGACTACGACCCCGACCTGAGTCCGTGGCGGTTCAACGTCAGTGCGGCCTGGGGCGCCGAGCGGCTGTCGGTGGCGGCAGGGGTCTTTACCGAGCGGGGCATCTATCGGCCCGGCGAGCCGCTCTACGCCAAGGCGATCGTCCGTACCGGCCCGCTCGGCACCCTGGTCCGTCCTCCCGCGGGTGACTCCCTCCGCTGGCTGTTCAAGGCCCGCGCGGACGAGGCCGGCGAGGCGGGCACCCTGCGCGACACTACGGTCGCGCTATCCCCCTTCGGCACGGCCGACCAGCGTTTCCTCGTGCCGACGGACGCACGTCTCGGCGAATACGCGTTGATCGTCCACCTTCGCCGGCAGGGGCGATGGACCGAGGTGGCCTCGTCCGCGTATCGGGTGGCCGAGTACCGGCCGCCTGAATTCCTGGTGAGCGTGGCGACCGACAGCGGCCCGCGGCATCCGGAGGATTCGGTGACCGCCGGGGTCGAGGCGCGGTACCTGTTCGGTGCGCCCATGGGCCGGGCGGCGGTGCGCTGGACCCTGCGGCAACAGCCGGTCTTCCCCGAGGAGATCCAGATCCCGGGCACCGAAGGGTTCCACGTCAGCGAGGGTGGCTGGTGGTACGAGGAGCCGGCGGATCAGTCGTCGCCGGTGCAGGTGGCAGGCAGCGGCATCGACACGCTGGACCCGGCCGGCCACCTGCGTCTCCGCCTCAAGCTAGGCGCCACGGCGCGCGGCCGGCCGTCCAGGGCCACGGTGGAGGCAACCGTCACCGATGTGAACCGGCAGACGGTGTCCGCCTCCGCGTCGCTGCTGGTGCATCCCGCCGATTTCTATCTCGGTGCCCGGCCGGACGGGAAGAGCTACTTCTGGACCGCCGGGGTACCGGTGAGCGTCGGCGTGATCGCGGTGCGGCCCGACGGTGGCAGGGTGCCCGAGGTCAAGGTGTCGGGCGCCGTGGTCCGGCGAGAGTGGCATCAGGTCCGCCGCGAGCGTGCCGGGTATCCGGAGCTGGTCGGGGAGTGGGTCGCCGACACCGTGGCCCGGTGCGACCTGGTCACCGCCTCCGACCCTGCGCCCTGTCGGTTCACTCCGCCCGCCGGCGGGACCTACATCGTGAGCTTCCGCGCGGCGGACCCGGCTGGCCGGGAAGTCGTGACCAGCTTCTACCGGTGGGTCATCGGCAAGGACTGGGTACCGTGGAACGACGAGAGTCAGTTCAAGATGGACGTGATCCCGGACAAGCCACGGTACGCCATCGGCGACACCGCCACGGTGCTGTTCGCCTCGCCGTTCACCGGAGCGGAGGCGTGGGTGACCGTGGAGCGCGAAGGGCTGATCCAGCAGCGGCGCCTCCGGATTCAGAGCGGCACCACCACATTCAAGCTTCCCATCACCGAGGCGCTCGCGCCCAATGTCTTCGTGTCCATCGTGGTGGCGCGCGGACGGAGCGCGCCGCCCGGTCCGCTCGACGATCCGGGCAGGCCTACCATCCGCGTCGGCTATGCCGAGCTGCGAGTCACGCCCGAGCGGAAGCGGCTGACGGTCGAGCTGACGCCGGAGGCATCGGAGTACCGTCCCGGCGACACCGCCCGGGTGAGCCTGCGCGTGCACGACGCCGCCGGCGCAGGCCAGAGGAGCGAGGTCACGCTCTGGGCGGTGGATGAGGGCGTGCTGGCGCTCACCGGATACCGCACGCCCGATCCGCTCGACCTGCTCTACCAGCCTCGCGGGCTCGGGATGCGGCTCGCGAGCACCCTCACCACGGTGGCGCCGCAGGTGGCCGAAGGTGAGAAGGGGAAGCGCGCGCCGGGAGGAGGGGGAGGACTCGACGCCGCGGACGTGCTGCGCTCCCGGTTTCAGACGACTGCCTTCTTTCTCGGGTCGGTGATCACCGACGGCGCGGGCCGGGGCACGGCGTCCGCGCGGCTGCCGGATAATCTGACCACCTTCCGCCTGATGGCCGTAGCCGTCACGGCCGGCGACCGCTACGGCAGCGGCCAGTCCTCGCTGCTGGTCACCCGGCCCCTGGTGGCCCGGCCGGCATTGCCCCGATTTCTCCGCGCAGGCGATCGCTTCGCCGCCGGCGTGGTGGTGAACTCCCGCGGTGGCGGGACCCCCGAGGTCAAGGTCGACGCGGAGAGCCGAGGCGCCGAGCTCAAGGGCAAGCGCAGCCAGACTACCACGCTCGAGACTGGGCGCGGCCGGGAGGTCCGCTTCGAGTTCCGGGCCCGCGCGGAGGACAGCGCCGCCTTCCGATTTCGGGCGGCAAGCGGCACCGACGCCGATGCCGTGGCGCTCAGCTTGCCAGTCCAGCCGGTCTACCATCCGCGCGCCTACACCGTGGCCGGCGTGCTGCATGACACTGCCTCGGCGGAGCTCCTGCTGCCGGAGGACATCGAGCCCGAGCGCTCCAGGCTGCAGCTCACCCTCGGTACGTCTCCGCTGGCGATGATCCGCGGGGCGTACCGCTGGTTCCGAGTCTATCCCTACTGGTGCACCGAGCAGGTGACCAGCGCGGCGGAGCCACTCCTCGCGCTGTATCGCGCGGCATCCGAGCTCGGGGCCGACTCGCTGCTGGGTCGGTCGGCGCATGCCGATCTGGTGCGGGCGGTAACCACGCTGAGCCGCCGCCAGCGCACCGACGGGGGCATCGGTCTCTGGAGCGCCACCGACTGGACCACGCCGTGGCTCAGTGCCTATGCCGGGGCCGTGCTGCTCGATGCCAGGGCCGCCGGCATCGTGGTGGATGACTCCGTGCTCGCGCGCCTCGGGGCATACCTGCATAAGTCGCTGACCGAGACATCGCCGCTGCTCACCCCGGTGGCGCACTGGTACGAGGCTCAGGATGTGCGGCTGAGCGACCGGGTGATGGCGGTGGATTACCTCAGCCGCGCCGGTCTCCGCGATCCCGCGGCGGAGAACGAGCTGCTGCGGCTTCAGGCGCAGCTTGCCTGGGAAGATCGGGTGCGGCTCGCCCTGGTACTCGCCCGAAATGGGGACCGGACCACCGCCCGGCGCCTGCTCGAGCCCGCCTGGGCCTCGGTGGTCGTGGAAGGCCGCACGGCCACGCTCCCGCCGGCGTCCCGCCGCGCGTTCTACTTCTTCTCGCCGATGCGCCCCGCGGCGTATCTGCTGAGCGCCACGCTCGCGGTGCAACCCGATCATCCGCTGGTCGGCCCGCTGGTGGAGACCCTGGTGGCGCAGGGGAGGGGAGATCAGTGGCTGTGGAACACCCAGGACTATGGCACGGCCGTGAGCGCCTTGCTCGAGTTCGAGAAGCACCAGCGAGTTGCCGGGGCGCGCGGCCTCCGGGTCACGGCCGGCAATCGGGTCGTCCTGGAGATCGGCGCCCTCGGCGCCAGTCGCGACTCCACCGTCAGCCTTCGTGGCCTGCTCGCGAATGGGAAGGCTGGCAAGCTGCTGCGCCTCGCGCTCGGGCCGGGCGGCACCGGCGCCCCCAGCGGCACCGGCGCCCCCAGTGGTGTGCCGCTGTTCTACTATCTGACCGTCACTGCGGTGCCGCGGGAGGCGCCGGTGCGGCCGGACGACCGCGGTCTTCAGGTAGAGCGCTGGTACGAGCGCTACTCCGATGGCAAGCCGATCACCGAGGCCGTCGAGGGAGAGCTGGTGCGGGTGAGGCTCCGGGTCACCGCCCCGAGCGAGCGCCACTTCGTGGTGCTGGATGATCCGCTGCCGGCCGGCCTCGAAGCGGTCGACCTGAGCCTCCTCACTGCGGGCGGCATCCCGGGCCCGGGAGCCCCGGATACCACGGCGTCCGAGCCTTCCGGCGATGATGCGGACGAGGCGCGTTGGAGCTACGGAAGCTGGGACGGGGGCTGGTGGTCGCCGTTCGATTACAAGGAGATCCGGGACGAGAAAGTGGTGTACGTGGCCTCCCAGCTCTGGAAGGGCAGCTACACCGCAGGCTACGTGGCGCGTGCCACCACGCCGGGCACCTTCATTCGCCCGCCGGCGCATGCCGAGGAGATGTACAACCAGGCGGTGTTCGGAGAGAGTGATGGCGGCGTGTTCACAGTGACGCCGAAGAGTGGCGGCAGATGAGCCGCCCTGTCTGGAGCCTCGGTCTTGCCGGGGCCGCCTTATCGGTCGCCGGGATTGTCTCCTGGATGATGGCGCCGCTTCCCGGCGGGCTCCTCACCAGCGCGCCCGGGCCCGGCCTCGTGCTGGAGGACCGCGCCGGTCTCCCGCTGCGGAGTACGCGGTCGTCCGATGGAAGTGTCCGGCGATGGCTACCACTGGAGGAGATGGATCCGGACGTCATCGCGGCGTTTCTTGCCGTGGAAGACCAGCGGTTCTACGGCCACCCGGGCGTCGATGCTCGCGCGGTGGCTCGCGCTCTCCGCTCGAACCTGCGCGCCGGCCGTGTGGTGTCCGGCGGCTCGACCATCACTATGCAGCTTGCCCGGGCGCTCCACCCGACCGCCCGCAGCTGGAGCGGCAAGCTGCGCCAGGCGCTCTGGGCGCTGCGACTCGAGCGACATCTCTCCAAGCAGGCCATCCTCGAGCAGTACCTCAACCGCGTGCCTCTCGGCCAGGGCGCTGTGGGAGTCGAGGCCGCTGCGGCGCTCTATTTCGGTGCGTCTGCCAGCGACCTGAGCCTGGGGCAAGCCGCCCTGCTGGCGGGGCTGGCCCGGGCACCGTCGAGCGACAACCCCCTCGTTTCGCCGCGGCGGGCCGAGCGGCGGCGTGCCTTCGCGCTCGGACGCCTCGTGGTTCGCGGCTATGCGACTCCGCCCACCATCGGTCGCGCGGCGGGCGAGCCGCTCCTCGGCCGCGACCGATCGCGACCGTTCCTCGCCCCGCACTTTACCACCCGAGTGGTGCAGTGGGCGGAACGGGAGGGATCGATAGCGGTGGGCACCTGGCGCACCTCGTTGGATCTCTCGCTCCAGTCGGATCTGGAGGCGGAAGTCCGTCACACGGTCGAGACGTTGGCTGATCAGGGTGTCGGTCAGGCAGCGGCTGTGGTGCTCGACAACGCCAGCGGCGAGATCCTGGCCTGGGTCGGATCGCCCGACTTCTGGGGCGACACGACGGGGCAGGTGGATATGGTCGTCTCGCCGCGCCAGCCGGGCTCCGCTCTCAAGCCGCTGCTCTACGCGCTCGCCTTCGACCGCGGCTACACCCCGGCCTCGCTGCTGGCCGACGTGGCCCACCTGTATCAGACATCGACCGGTCCCTACAGCCCGCGGAACTACGACCGGCGCTTCCACGGGCCGGTGCTCGCGCGTGAGGCCCTGGCGAGCTCGTTCAACCTCCCCGCGGTCGAGCTCGCCAGCCGGCTCGGGGTCGGGAGCCTGCTCCACGTGTTGCACGAGGCGGGGTTCGCCTCGCTTGGCCGGAGCGCCGAATTCTACGGCCTGGGGCTCGCGCTGGGGAACGGTGACGTCACCCTGCTCGAGCTGGCCAACGCCTATCGCGGTCTGGCCAACGGTGGGGTGTGGCGTCCTTACCGCTGGCGGGTGGCGGCCGCCTCCGAGGGCGCCAGTCCCGGAGAGCGGTTCGTGACCGCGCGTTCCGCGGCGCTGGTGCTCGACATCCTCGCGGATCCGGTGGCGCGGATCCCGGGATTTGGTCTCGACAGTCCGCTCGATTTCCCCTTTCCCGTCGCGGCCAAGACCGGAACGAGCCGGCACTTCACCGACAACTGGGCGGTGGCCACCACGGGACGCTTCACCGTGGCGGTCTGGGCCGGCAACTTCAACGGCCGACCTATGAACGGGGTGAGTGGTGTGAGCGGGGCGGGTCCGCTGCTGCACCGCGCCGTACTGGCTACCGCGCGACGCTACCCGCCCGGGTCGCTCACCACCCCTCGCATGGCTGGGGCCGTGCCGGTCAGGATCTGCCGGCTCTCGGGGCTTCGAGCCACCGCCTCGTGCCCGGGGGCGGTGGAGTGGTTCGCACCGGGGAGCGAGCCCATCAAGGACTGCGATTGGCACCGGGACGACGGCACGATTGCACTCCCCAGTCAATTCGCGGAATGGGCGGAGCGGAGCGGGGCACTCGCACTGGATACCGGACCGCCGCGGCATCCGGCGGGGAGCGCCAGCGCGGAGGCCGTCGGATTCCGCATCCTCTCGCCCCAGGACGGGGACGTGTACCGCATTCCTCCCGGCGTAGAGCGGCGATTTGCGACCGTGGCCCTGCGATCGGCGGCCGTTCCGGCGGGGTCGCGAGTGCACTGGTTCGTGGACGATCGCCCCTATGCAGGCCGGCGTTGGCCGCTGGCGCCGGGCACTCACCGGATTCGGGCGCTCTCGACATCAGGGCAGGCCGCAGAGGCGGTCGTGCGGGTGGAGTGACGTGGTCATTTAATCCCGAGCCCATTCAGTCGCAACGGTCACGGTCGTTCGGTCTTTCTTCTCTTTCGCGGTCCGTGACCACAGCGCATTGGTAAGATGGTTGTCGAGTACGCGTGTTTCCCCGGGCGTCTGGCGCCGCCCAATCCTCCCCGCCGGCCGGGCGCCAGACAGGCCGGCACGACGAGTAGAGGGAGTATGTGATGCTTCCTGCCGACCTGGAACAGGAGCGCTTGCTCATGGCCGAGCGTCTCCTGACCGAAATCGAACGCCGTCACGCACTGCCACCTTCGAACCACCGCGACCTTCTCCCCGTCATCACCGACCGTTTTCTCGCCGCCTATCTGCCCGAAACCCGCGAAGGCGAGCCGGCGCCGCGCGCGCTGGAATACGCCTTTGCCCGAACCCTCACCGAGGCGCTGGAACTCCTCCGGGACGTCGTCAGTGAATCTCCCGATGGCAGCGGCGCCGCCCTCTACGTCCACGATCTGGACGTGGGCATGACGGCAGACATGCGGCAGCTGCACTGATCCCATCTCGAATGGCGCGAGGGCGCCAGGCGTCCTCGCGCCGATCTTGTCGATCGTATCGTTGCTTCCGCCGTTGGCGGCCTGCCCTGTGCCTGCCCACCGCTCGATCCTCAGGTGGAAACCTGATCCCCGCGGATACCGTCGTTGGTAAGGCGCCTCGGCTCGGCGTCCGCCACGCTCACCAATCGGAGGAGTGATGCCGTTCCGTGCCACCTGGCTGCTGCTGGGGAGTCTGCTGGCCATGGCCGGTCCACCGGCGGGCCGAATCCGGCACGTGCCGGGCGAGTATCGAACCATCCAGGCGGCCATCGACAGCTCGGCAGCGGGCGATACCGTGCTGGTGGCCCCGGGACGCTATCTGGAGAACATCCGGTTCGGGGGCAAGGGAATCCTCGTGGCCAGCGAGTACCTGCTGAGGCACGACCCGGCGATCATCTCCCGCACCATCATCGACGGAAGCCACCCGCGACACCCCGACACCGCCAGTGTGGTGCTGTTCGTCGACGAGGAGGACTCGACCGCGGTTCTGAGCGGGTTCACCCTTACGGGCGGCAAGGGCACCATCTGGACCGATGCCGCCCAGAAGGCGCCGTATCGCGAGGGCGGGGGCGTGCTCTGCGAGCTCTCCTCTCCCGTCATCCAGCACAACGTGATCGAGGACAATCAGGCGGTCGATGTGGCAGCCGCGGCCGGCGTGTTGAGCGCGGGTGGCGGCGGGATCCGTTGCGGGTATGCGGAGCCGATCATCCGGAACAACGTGATCCGGCGAAACCAGGGTCACTACGGCGCGGGCATCGTGCTCTTCCACTCGGCCGGCACGGTCCGAAACAATCTCATCGTGGGGAACCGCGGCGGGGCCGGATTCGGCGGCTCGGGGCTCTGGGTGGTGGGCAGGCTCAGTTACCGGCTGGCCAACCTGATCGAGCAGAACACCATCACGGGCAATGTCGCGGTGCTGCCCGACACCACCCCGGGAGGGCTGGCGGGGAAAGGTGGCGGACTCACCATCTACGCGCCCGCCGTGCTGCGCAATAATATCGTGTGGGGCAATCAGCAGGCGGTCGGCGGCCAGATCGACAAATCGAAGCGCCGTTCTCCGACGGGCGATTACGATCTGGTCGAAGGCGGCTTCCCCGGCACCGGGAATCTCGACGCCGATCCGCGCTTCGCCGACAGCCTCCACTACTACCTGGCCCCGGGCTCACCGGCGATCGACTCCGGCGACCCCTCCGTGGCTCCTGACCCCGGCTCCGGAGGCGCCGCGCGCCGGCCGGCGATGGGCCGCCGGCGCGCCGACCTCGGCGCCTATGGCGGTGCGGGGAGCGCGGTGCTGCTCCCATGACTCGTCGACAACCAATCTTCGGATGAGGCCGCACATGCAGATGATCAACTCGTTCCGCTCGTTCCGCCTCGCCGCGGTCGCGGGACTCCTCCTGGCGGCTGCGCCGGCGCCACCCACCATCGTCGAATACGTGATTCCCCGTCCCGGCAACTTCCCGCACGATCCTGCCGTCGCCCGCGACGGGAGCGTCTGGTACACCGACCAGAAGAACAGCTTCATCGGCCGGCTCGACCCCGCGACTGGGAAAGTCGTCGACTATCCCACGCCGACCGCCCGCTCCGGGCCGCACGGTCTCACGGTGGCGCCGGACGGGCACGTCTGGTACACCGGGCAGGGCGCCGGCGTCATCGGCCGGGTAGATCCCAAGACCGGGCACATCACCGAATTCGCGCTGCCCCCGGAAGTGCGTAATCCCCACACGCCCATCTTCCACCAAGGTCGGATCTGGTTTACCGACGCGAACAACGCGAGCTACGGCAGTCTCGACCCCGAGAGCGGTGCGGTGAAGGTGTACCACACTCCGACTCCCGAGTCGGTCCCCTACGGCATCGTGGCCGCGCCCGACGGGTCGATCTGGATCGCGATGCTGGGTACCAACAAGCTGGGTCGAGTCGATCCCGCGACCGGCAGCATGCGTGAGTTCGTGCTGCCCGCCGCCGAAGCGCGGCCGCGGCGCCTGCAGGTGGGTGGAGACGGCACCGTCTGGTATACCGACTTCGGGCGCGGCTACCTCGGGGCGCTCGATCCCAAGACAGGGAAGGTGCGAGACTGGCCGTCGCCATCGGGCAAGGGGTCCGGCCCGTATGGCATCGCTATCGGCACGGACGGACGGGTCTGGTACTGCGAGTCGGGGGCCGGCAAGATGGTCGCCTTCGATCCCAAGACCGAGAAGATGGAGACGATCGCCTTCCCCACGCCCGGCGCGATCGTGCGGCACATGGAGACGGACAGCACACGCGGCAGGCTCTGGCTGGCGCTGAGTGGAACCGGGCGGTTGGGGAAGATCGAGCTCGGCAAATAGCTTCGGGCCTCCGCCGCTTCGGCTTCCGCCGCGTCGGCTGAGGCAGCGTCGCTAAGGCCCCGACGAAGGGGTCGATCCCTCCGGCTTGTGTTCTGCCGGTGCCAGTGCATACTTATGCAATATGCACTCACCCGGCGCCCCCCTCGCCCTCGCCTTCTCCGGCGGGCTCGACACCTCCTACTGCGTTCCCCGCCTGGCCGAGGACGGCTGGGCCGTGCACACCGTGTACGTGGACACCGGCGGCGCCACCGCCCAGGAGCGCGCCGCCATCCGGCAACAGGCGGAGCGGGTCGGCGCCGTCGAGCACCACGAAATCGACGCGCGCGACCAGGTCTACCTGCGCTTCGTCCGGTTCCTCATCCAGGGCAACGTGCTCCGGGGAGAGGTCTACCCCCTGAGCGTGGCGGCGGAGCGGACCCAGCAGGCACTCTCGGTGGTGGAGACCGCCCGGCGCATGGGCGCCCGCGCCGTCGCCCACGGCTCCACCGGCGCCGGCAACGACCAGATCCGGTTCGATGTCGCACTGCGGGTCCTCGCCCCCGATCTTCAGATCGTCACCCCGATCCGCGACCACGGCGTGAAGCGCGAGCAGTCGATCGCCTACCTCGAGCGACTCGGCCTTCCGGTGCCCGCCAAGGCCGGCGCCTACTCCATCAACCGCGGCCTCTGGGGCACCACCTGGGGCGGCGGTTGGACCCACGATACCTGGGCGGGACCGCCGCCGGAGCTGCTCGACCCACCAGCCACAGCGCCCGCGGTCCGCGAAATCGTGCTGGCATGGGAGCGCGGGCTTCCCGTCGCCCTCGACGGCGCCGCCTTGGTGGGTCCCGCGCTGGTCGCTCGCCTGGGTGAGCTCTCGGAGGCATACGGTCTCGGCCGCAACATCCACGTGGGTGAGACCGCCCTGGGTATCAAGGGCCGGATCGGTTTCGAGGCCGGCGCCGCGCTGCTGCTGATCGGCGCGCACCGCGAGCTGGAGAAGCTGGTGCTCACCAGGTGGCAGACGTTCTGGAAGGACCAGCTCGGCCGCTTCTACGGCGACCGGCTGCACGAGGGCCAGTACTTCGACCCGTCGCTGCGCGACATCGAGGCGCTGATCACCAGCTCGCAGGTGCGGGTCACCGGCGAGACCCGGGTCCGTCTCGCGCCTGGCCGCTTTCAGGTGGTGGGCACCCGCAGTCCGCACTCCATGATGGATGCTTCGGTCGCCACCTACGGCGAGGAAAATCTCCTCTGGACCGGGGACGAGGCCCGTGCGTTCGCCCGGGTGTCTGCCGTGCCCTCGCTGCTCGCCGCGCGCGCGGCGCCGAAGTAAAGCCTTTCTCCCGCATGAGGTCATCGATGGTCGTCACCAGTCGGGTCCGGCTCGACCGGATCAGCAGCTCCACCAGAAACGCCGCGCTCTCCCCCGAGGTGATCGTGGGCGACGAGATCGTCGCGGCCGAGGGGTACGTGCTTGCCGTGCGCGTCCTGGAGGACAAGGCCGACTACAACACGGTCGAGGACGTCACCGGACGAATGCTCGCGCTTCGTGCCGGCGATGTGCTCGCCGGCACTCTCGGCACTCGCCGCGCGCTCCGGGGCTACGCCGGTGTGGTGCCGGGGCGCATCGCCGTCGGCGACACGATCGAGGTCCTCAATCTCGGCGGCATTCTGGGCCGCTGCACCTCGGTCAACCCGGAGATCGGGCCGCCGTTCAAGGCCGAGGTATTGGGCGCCGTCCTCGCGTTCCCCGAGCTGGGCGACCGGGTCGGCCGGCCGGCCCACATCCGCGACCGCGCCGTTCCGCCGGCGGACGCGCTGGAGACCAAGGTCCCCGTCGTCTACGTCGCCGGCACCTGCATGAACTCCGGCAAGACGGTGGCGGCGACGGAGCTGGTGCGCGGGCTCACTCGCGGCGGCCTCCGGGTGGCCGCGGCCAAGCTCACCGGGGTCTCGCTCATGCGCGACGCGCTCTCCATGCTCGACGCGGGTGCGGTGGCCGCGCTCACCTTCAACGACGTCGGTATCGCCAGCACGCATGCGGGAGTGACGGTGACGACCGCCAAGGGGATCTTCAACCGTCTCGCCGGCACCAGGCCCGACGTGATCGTCGCCGAGCTGGGCGATGGCATCCTGGGCGAGTACGGCGTACAGGACATTCTGCACGACCGGGAGCTGACCCGGGTCGGCGCGGCCTACGTCATGGCGGCGCCCGACCCGGTGGCCTGCTGGGGCGCCGTCGAGCTGATGCGGCGGGAGTTCGAGCTGCCGGTCACCGTCATCACCGGACCGGCCACCGACAACGAAGTCGGCCAGGTGTACGTCACGACCGGTCTGGGCCTCCCGGCACACAACGCCCGGCGGGACACGGCGGGCCTGCTCGCGGTGGTGCGCGCCGCGATCGAGGCCTACGTGCCTCCAGGGGCGGACCTCGCGCGTCTTCGAGCCACCGTGGTGGCCGCCGGCGCATGAAGATCGCCGTTGTCGGCGCCGCGGGGTACGCCGGAGGCGAGCTGCTCCGCTTACTGCTCCAGCATCCCCATGTCACGGAGTGCGTGGCGACCAGCCGGAGTCAGGCCGGCAAGCCGATCGCCGACGTGCACCCGGCGCTCGCCGCCGTGTCGGACGCGCGCTTCGCGGGGGCCACACCGGGAGAGGTCGCGCGGGGCCGTGACGTGGTTTTCCTCTGCCTCGAGCATGGCGAGTCTTCGCGGATCGCCGGGGAGGTCTTCGAGGCGGGGCCTGGTCTGGTCATCGATCTCGCCGCGGATTTCCGGGTGCAGGATCTCGATCTGTACGAGCGGTTCTACGGGCCGCATGCCGCGCCTGATCTGGTGCGCCGATTCGCCTACGGGCTGGCCGACGTGCGCGGGTGCGAGCTTCGGGGCGCGACCGCCATCGCGGCCCCCGGCTGCTTCGCCACCGCGGCGCAGCTGGCGCTCTATCCTCTCGCCCGGGCCGGGCTGGACGTCTCGCCCTCGCTTTTCGCGGTCACTGGCTCGAGCGGAGCCGGCGTACAGCCCCGGCCCACCACCCACCATCCGATGCGGGCCAACAACCTCTTCGCCTACTCGGTGCTCGGCCATCGTCACGAGGCCGAAGTGCTGCAAGGCTGGCGGGAATGGGTCGGGCGGCCCGATGCGACGGCACGTCTACTGACCCATTCCGGCCCGTTCGTGCGGGGGATCTACCTCACCCTGCACGCTTATCTCGACACCGACCTGGCCATCACCGAGGGAGATCCCGGCAGCGTCGCGGCCGACTGGTATCGGGACGCCTATCGTGACCGGCCGTTCGTCCGAGTGCTCGATACCCCGCCCGAGCTCACCCATGCGGTGGGCACCAACTACGCTCTGATCCACGCGGTCGAGAGCACCGACGGCCGGGAGGTGCAGGTCACCGTGGCCATCGACAACCTGGTGAAAGGCGCCGGGGGCCAGGCCGTCCAGGCGATGAATCTCGCGCTGGGTATCGACGAGCGGGCCGGACTCGCCATCGCGGGGGCATATCCGTGCTGAGTCAGAGCGTGGCCTCGGCGGTCGGCGCCCGGCCCGCGCTCCTCCCGGTCTACGCCTCGATGCCGGTGCGCCCGGTCCGTGGCTTCGGGTCCTGGCTCATCGACGAGAACGGGGATCGGTGGCTCGACGCCTACGGCGGCCACGCCGTCGCCTCCACCGGCCACAGCCATCCCGATGTGGTCCGGGCCATCGCGGAGCAGGCGGAACGGCTGCTGTTCTACTCCACCGCGGTACCGCTTCCCCAACGGGAGGAGCTGGCGGAGAAGCTGGCGGCGCTCTGTCCCGATCCGCTGGGTCAGGTCTTCTTCTGCAACTCCGGCGCGGAGGCCAACGAGAACGCGTTGCATCTGGCGCGCCGGGCTACCGGGCGGCAGACCATCGTCACCATCCGGGGCGGCTGGCATGGGAGGACAGCGGCGACGCTTGCCTGCACCGACGGGCCGGGGTATGAGGAGGCGGCCCGCCGCGCCGGCGTGCCGCTGTCGGTCAAGGTGCCGTTCGACGATATCGCCGCTCTCGACGCCGCAGTCGACGAGCGCGTAGCGGCGGTGCTGGTCGAGCCGGTCCAGGGGTTCGCCGGTGCCCGCGACTGCTCGCCCGATTTCCTGCACGCCGCCCGCCGGATCTGCAGCGCGCGGGGCGCGGCCCTGCTCTTCGACGAGGTGCAGTGCGGGGTCGGCCGCTGCGGCGGGTTCAGCGCAGCTGCGGCATTCGGGGTGACGCCGGACGCGCTCACCTTTGCCAAGGGGCTCGCGGGCGGGCTTCCGATCGGCGCCGTGGTGGCCGCGCCCAGCCTCACGGACTCGCTGACTCCCGGCGACCTCGGCAGTACCTTCGGAGGCGGCCCGGTGCCGTGCGCGGCGGCGCTCGCCAATATCGGCGTGATCGAGCGGGACGGTCTCATCGCCAACGCGGTCGAGATCGGGGGTCACCTCGCGCAAGGGGCGCGGGCATTGGGCGTTGCCACCGTCACCGGGCGGGGTCTGCTGCTTGGCCTTCACCTGGGGCGGCCGGCCGTCGAGGTGCAGCGGGCGCTCTTCGACCGCCGGATCCTCACCGGCACCGCCACCGACCCGCGGGTGCTTCGGTTGTTGCCGCCGCTCTCGTTCTCGCTCCGCGAGGCCGATCTCCTGCTCGCAGGGCTCAAGGAGGTGCTGCCGTGAGCAAACGCGACTTCCTGGCGCTGGAGGATTGGACCGCGGACGAGGTCGAGGGCCTGCTGGCGCTCGCGGGGCGGATCAAGCGCGGGGAGATCACCGGGGGCCTCGAGCGGAAGGTGCTGGCCATGGTGTTCATGGATCCGAGTCTTCGGACCCGCACCAGCTTCGAGACCGCGATGTACCTCCACGGCGGACACGCCGTCGTGCTGGAGCCGGGGAAGGGGAGCTGGCCGCTGGAGACCGAGCTGGGCGCCGTGATGGACGGCGACACGGTCGAGCACATCGTGGACGCGGCCCGGGTGCTGGGTCGCTACGCCGATGCGCTGGGACTGCGCAGCTTTCCCCGGGGCAGCGATTGGACCGAGGCGCGGAAAGATCTCATCCTCCGGAATTTCGCCCGCTACTGCGACAAGCCGGTCATCAACCTCGAGTCCGCCCGCCGCCACCCCTGCCAGGCTCTGGCCGACGCCATGACTCTGCGGGAAAAGCTGGGCGACACCGCCGGTAAGCGCTTCGTCCTCACCTGGGCCTGGCATCCCAAGGCGCTCCCCACGGCCGTACCCGCCAGTGCGGCCCTTGCCGCCGCCCGGCTCGGCATGGAGATCGTCATTGGCCGCCCGGAGGGGTACGAGCTCGACCCCGAGGACACCGCGCTGGTCCGCCGGCTGACGCAGGAGACGGGCGGGGAGTTCGTCCACATCATCGACGATCCCGACGACGCGCTGGTCGGCGCGGACGCGGTGTACGTCAAGTCCTGGGGCTCGGTCAAGCTCTACGGCAAGCCTCAGGAAGAGGCGGCGCTCCGGGCAGGCCTCCGAGACTGGCGGCTCACCCCCGCCCGGCTCCGCGGGACCCGGGGCGGCAAGGGGATCGTGATGCATTGTCTCCCGGTCCGGCGCAACGTGGAGATCGACGACGCCGTGCTGGATGGGCCGAACTCGGTCGTGGTGGAGCAGGCGGAGAACCGGCTCCACGCGCAGCGGGCCCTCTTGTTGGAGCTGCTTGGGAGAAGTGCCGCGTGACCATCGACACCAGCAAGGGCATCGCGGGCCTCAAAGGGGCGCTGCGCTATGTGCGAGCGTATCGCGATCAGGTCTTCGTCGTGAAGCTGGGCGGCGACGTGGTGGGAGAGCCGGAGGTGCTCGATCACGTGACCGCCCAGCTCGCGCTGCTCTCCTCCCTCAGCATCCGGCTGGTCGTGGTCCACGGCGGAGGGCCGCAGGCGTCCAACCTGAGCCGCCGGCTCGGCACCGAGCCGCGCATCGTGGCGGGGCGCCGGATCACCGACGACGCGGCACTTGAAGTGGCCAAGATGGTCTACGCCGGCCAGCTCAATGTCGACCTGCTCGCTGCGCTCCGGGAGCACCGGGTGCAGGCGGTGGGACTGAGCGGGGTGGACGCCGACCTCATCACCGCCCACCGCCGCCCGCCCGGCAACGTGGTGGACGACGACGGTGCCACGCTGAAGGTGGACTTCGGCCACGTGGGCGATATCCAGCGGGTCGACCCCCGGATCCTCACCACCCTCATGGAAGCGCGGTTCGTCCCGGTGGTCGCCAGCCTGGCGGGCGGAGAGGATGGGGAGGTGTTCAACGTGAATGCCGACACCGTGGCGGAGTCGCTCGCGGTGGCGCTCCGGGCCCAGAAGCTCATCTTCCTCACCGGCGCCCCCGGCGTGCTCCGCGACCGGAAGGACCCGACCACCCTCGTCACCTTTGCCGACCCCGACGACCTCGCCGGCCTCATGGCCAGTGGCGTCCTGGCAGGTGGAATGCGGCCCAAGGTGGAGGCCTGCATCCGGGCGGCCACCGGCGGGGTCGAGCGCACCCACATCATCGACGGCCGCGCTCCCGACGCGCTGCTGCTGGAGGTCTTCACCGGGGCGGGCTGTGGCACTATGATCGTCGGCCGCAAGGAGAAGGCCACCTACCTCGGAGTCGATCTTGCCGGATGAGGTCCAGCTCCTGCGAGACATCGTGGCAATTCCGTCGGTGAGCGGCGACGAGGCAACCCTGGCCTCCTTCCTCGAGGAGACCGCGCGCGGGTGGGGTCTCGAGGTGACCCGGGACGATGCCGCGGTCCGGGTCGAGCTCCGCGGCCGCGCCCCGGGCGCAACCATCGCTCTGGTCTCCCATCTCGACGTGGTGCCGCCGGGCAGCGGGTGGACCCGCGATCCGTTCACCCCGTTCATCGAGGACGGCCGCCTCTATGGCCGTGGCTCGGGCGATGCCAAGGCCTCGGTGGCTGCCATGCTCTGCGCCGCGAAGGACCTGCTGGATGCCGGCGGCCTCGCGGCGGGGCGCCTGCTGGTATTGCTCGGGTACGGCGAGGAGACCAAGAACACCACGATGGAGCGGGCGGTCGCCCGCGCGGGCGCTATCGAGGCGGCGGTGGTCGGCGAGCCGACCAGTCTCGACGTCGCCGTTGCGCAACGGGGGCTCCTCATGGCCGACCTGATCGCCCAGGGGCACCAGCGTCACGCCGGCTACGCGTCGGCCGATGGGGATTTCACCAACGCCGCGCTGGTCCTCGCACGCGACCTGCTGCGGCTGCAGGACCTTTTCGATTCCCGAGCGCATCCGGTGCTGGGTCAGACCACCGCGACGCCGACGATGCTGGAGGCGGGCATCAGCCGCAACGTGACGCCACCCGTGGCCAAGGCCGTGCTCGACATCCGCAGCACGCCGGACTGGAGCCACGAGGAGATCACCCAGGTGCTGCAGCGCGCGCTCGAGTCGACGGTCGTGGTCACCTCCCGGCGCATGGTCCCCTGCGAGACGCCCCCGGGCTCACCGCTTCTCGCCGCGGCCCGCCGGGTCCGTCCCAAGGCCAGGACCTTCGGGAGTCCGACCTGCTCCGACTGGGTTTTTCTCCGGCACACCGACGCGATCAAGTGCGGCCCCGGCACCAGCCGGCGCTCGCACACGGCCGACGAGTACGTCGATCTGCCCGAGGTCACCGCCGCGCGCGAGTTCTACGCCGGGCTCGTGACCGCGTATCTCGGGGAGCACTAGCGGCGTGGCCAGGCCGACCACCCTCTGGAGCGCCTCGAGCGCCCCCGACCGGGCGGTGCTCGAGTACACCGCTGGTGACGACCGGCCATGGGATTCGCGGCTGCTGCGGTGGGACGTGCTCGGCAGCCTGGGGCACATCGAAGGGCTCCGCGCCGCGGGTCTCCTGAGCGGCGCCGAGTACGGCCGGCTCCGCCGCGGGCTTCGGCAGGCGCTGGCGGCGGTGGATTCGGGGCATCTGGCGGTCGCGCGCCGTCACGAGGACATCCATACCGCGGTCGAGGAATGGCTGACGCGGCGCCTGCCGGGCATCGGCGAGCGGCTCCACACGGGTCGGTCGCGAAACGATCAGGTTGCCTGCGACCTGCGGCTCTTCCTCAAGCACTCCCTCTGGTCGCTGCACCAGGCGGCGCTTGCGCTGGCGGAGGAGCTGGTCTCCTTTGCCTCCCGCCACCGGACGGTGCTCTGGCCCGGCTACACCCATCAGCGCCGAGCCATGCCGTCATCGGTCGGGCTCTGGGCGGGAGCGTACGCGGAAGGCATGCTCGATACGATCGAGGCGCTTCCGGCGCTGTGGACCCAGGTGGATCGCTCGCCGCTGGGAAGCGCGGCGGGGTACGGCGTGCCGCTCCCGCTCGACCGGGCGCTGGTGGCGCGGGCGCTCGGCTTCGGCGGGCTGGACCGGAACGTCGCTACGGTGCAGGGCGGGCGGGGCAAGCTGGAGGCCGCCGCGCTCTTCTGGTGCTCCCAGCTGGGCCACGAGCTGCAGCGGCTCTCGGCGGACGTGATTCTCCTGAGCGCGGAGGAGTTCGGCTACCTGATCCTGCCGGCGGAGCTCGCCACCGGGTCGAGCATCATGCCCCACAAGCGCAATCCCGATCTGTTCGAGCTCACCCGGGCCCGGGCCGCCGCGCTGGAGGGGGACCTCGTCGCCGTGCTGCAGATCAAGGGCAAGCTCGCCGGCGGTTACCATCGGGACTTCCAGCTTCTGAAGGAGCCGCTCATGCGCGGGCTCGACCGCACCGCGGCGATGCTCGGGATGATGGCGAGCGCGGTTCCCCGGCTTGGCGTCGATCGCGCGCGCTGCTCGGCCGCGCTCGCGGGCGGGACGTTGGCGACCGACGAGGTCATGCGCCGGGTCGAGCTGGGTCAGCCGTTCCGCCTGGCGCATCGGGAGGTGGCGGCCGCGCTCACCCGTGGCGAGCGATTCGTTTCTCCAGCCCCCACCCACATCCTGGCCCGGCGGTCGTCCGCCGGGGGGCTCGGTGATCTGGGTCTCCCCCAGGCGCGCGCTCGAATCCGGCGCGCGCGGAGCTGGGCCGCGCGCGAGCGGCGGCGCTTCGACGCCGCGATGCAGCGGCTGGCCGGCCGCACCCGGGCTCGGGCAGGATGACGACCGACCGGCGCAAGCGCCACCTCAAGATCCTCGAGCTGATCAGCACTCGTGCGGTCCGTACCCAGGAGGAGCTGGCGGAGGCGCTGGCCTCCGAGGGATGGGACGTCACCCAGTCATCGGTCAGCCGTGACATCGCGGCACTGCGGCTGGTCAAGGTGGATGGCGCCTACCGGCGGTCCGCCTCGATCCGGCCGCCCGCGGACCCGGACGAGCTTCGCATTTCGGAGGGAGTCCTGAGCATAGAGCCGGCCGGCGAGGCGCTCGTCGTCCTGCACACGCCCCCGGGTGAAGCCAACCGGGTGGCGGTGGCCATCGACCGGCTGGCGTGGTCCGACGTGGTGGGCACGCTGGCCGGCGACGATACCATCTTCCTGGCCGTCAAGGACGCCAGGGCCCAGCGCCGGGTCATCGCCGAGGTGCGGAAGCTTTCGCTTGGCTGAGCGGATTGCGCATCGTTGGTTGACCCGCGAAAAAGAGAGGGCGGCTCTGGCGAGCCGCCCTCTCAAAGCGAAAGCCGTCAGGGTACGCGTTACGGGGCGACGTTGGTCTTGACCATCCCAACACCGGCACCAGTCCGGCCGATCACATTGGCGTTGGCAGTGAGGACCAGACCGCCCGACTTGGTGACGGTAAGGCTGAGGGTTGCCGTCCCGCCCGCTCCGGTCACCGCGGACACCGTGTCGGGTGTTGGCGCGGGCGGAGTGAGGCACGCGGGATCCTTGGGACCCTGCACCCGGGTGGGGGTCCCATTGTTGTTGGAGCCCTTGATGTAGACACAGGTGTTGAGTACGCCCGTGGCAACCGATTGGTCATCCAGAGCGGTGACGGTGACGGTCGCGTTGAACGGCTTCCCGAGCTTCGGCCCCTTGCTGCCCGGAGCGGTGAAGGTCACCGTCAGGGTCGACACCCCATTCGTCTTGAACTTGCTCTTGAAGCCGCTGGTCGTTCCGCTGGAGCCCGTCTTCACCGCGACGGCTGCCTGGAGCGGCTGCGGCGTGAGCAGCTCGGTACTCCAGTGCGCTACCCTGCTGAGGAGTGCGCGGGGGCCCCACCCGG
>DATAOI010000075.1 GCA_036265815.1 Gemmatimonadales bacterium | reverse complement strand
TCGTTGATGGCGGCCTCTTCGAGCGCACTGTCGAAGATATAGACCACCTCGTACTGACGGGTCATGACACCTTCCTTCGGGCTGATGCCTCGGGCCTGGTGTGGGCGCCGGGGAGGAGATTTGATGGACGGCGTAACATAGACGACCCCCGGCCCCGCCGGTAGGGTCAGCTGCTGAACCGGAACAGCATTACGTCGCCGTCCTGCACCACGTATTCCTTGCCTTCCGCTCGTGCCAGGCCCTGCTCGCGGGACCCTTTCCAGCCGCCGAGCCGCACGAAGTCCTCGAACGCGACCGTCTCGCCGCGGATGAAGCCCTTCTCGAAGTCGGAGTGGATCACCCCGGCCGCCGCGGGCGCCTTGTCACCCCGGTGGATGGTCCAGGCACGCACTTCCTTCTCGCCCGCCGTGAAATAGCTCTGCAGGCCGAGCAGGTGATACGCCGCGTGCGCCAGGCGGTCGAGCCCCGACTCGGTCAGTCCGAGCGACTGGAGGAATTCGTTCCGATCCTCCGGCGCGAGCTCGGCCAGCTCCGCCTCTACCTTGGCGGAGAAGGTCACGATTTCAGCGGTCTCCCTATCGCGCTCGAGCGCGGCCTCGAGCGCCGTGACGTAGGGGTTGCCGGTGGCGATCTCGTGCTCCGCCACGTTGGCGGCGTAGAGGACCGGCTTGGCTGTGAGCAGGTTGAAGGAGCGGTAGGCGGGGGCCTCCTCCTCGCTGGGCACCACGTCGCGCGCCGGCCGCCCGGCGGCGAGCGCGTCCCGCACGGCCTCCAGCACCCGCAGCTCCGCCTTGGCCTGCAGATCGCCCGAGCGAGCGACGCGGGCGGTCTTGTCGAGCCGCTTCTCGATGCTGCCGAGGTCGGCGAGTCCGAGCTCGATGTTCACGATCTCGCGGTCCCGCACCGGGTCGACCGAGCCGATCACGTGCTGGACGTCGTCGTCCTCGAAGCAGCGAACGACGTGCACCACCGCGTCAACCTCCCGGATGTTGGCCAGAAACTGGTTGCCCAACCCTTCGCCCTCGCTGGCGCCCTTGACCAGCCCCGCTATGTCCACGAACTCGACGACCGCCGGAACCGTTCGCTCCGGCTTCACGATCCGGGCGAGCTGGTCCAGCCGCGGGTCGGGGACCTGCACGATGCCGGTGTTCGGCTCGATGGTGGCGAATGGGTAGTTCGCCACCAGGGCTTTGGCCGAGGTCAGCGCGTTAAAGAGGGTGGATTTCCCGACATTGGGCAGGCCGACGATTCCGAGGCGAAGCATGAGATGGATGACTCAGTGGTTGAAGCGGCTCATCGCGCGCTCGATCCCCTCCAGCAGCCAGCACTCGACCGCCTCGGCCATGGGGTCCAGCAGGGCGGCGAGCTGGTGCCGCTCCTCCTCCTCGAACGGCCCGAGGACGAACTCGGCGAGATCCTCCAGTCCCGGCGGCGTGGGCCCGACTCCGACCCTGAGCCGGGCATAGTCCTGCCGCTGCAGCGCACCCTCGACGCTCTTGAGACCGTTGTGCCCGCCGGCGGAGCCGGCCCCGCGGAGGCGAAACCGGCCGAGCGGAAGTGCCACGTCATCGACCAGGATCAGGAGATCACGGCTGGGATCGAAGTCGGGGAGCGCGCGGAGCGACGCGAGGGCCGCTCCGCTCCGGTTCATGTAGGTCTGAGGCTTGAGCACGGCGACCGGGCGACCGTCCCAGGCGCCTCGCGCTTCACGCGTCCGGTCGCCCCGGCGGAACGGGCCGATCCGCCAGCGCGCCACCAGATGGTCGGCCAGTAGAAACCCGGCGTTGTGCCGGGTTTCGTCGTACTCCGGACCGGGGTTGCCCAGCCCCACGATCGCGTGCAGGGCTCAGGCTTTCTCTTCGGTCTCGCCTTCGGCTTCGGCCTTAGGCTTGCGAATGAGCTCGGGTTCGGTGGACACCACTTCCTCCACCACGGCGGGCGCCTCCTCGGTCCGCGGGGCCACCACCGTGCACACCGGGGTGTCGGGATCGTTGAGGATCCGGGCCTTCTCGATCTTGAGGTCGCGGACGAAAAGCGAGTGGCCGATGGCCAATGCCGTCACGTCCAGCTCGACGTGCTCCGGGATGTCGGCGGGGAGCACCTCGATCTCGAGCTCGCGGAGCGAATGGTCGAGCACGCCACCGAAGTTCCGCACGCCATCGGGCACACCCACCAGGTGCACCGGCACGGCCAGGGTGATCTGCTCGTCAGCCCGGACCTCGTAGAGATCCAGGTGAAGGATCTCCGCCGGACGGAGCGCGTCGCGCTGGATCTCGCGGATCAGCGCCTTCACCGGGGCCCGACCGTCGATCGCCACGTCCACGATGGTGGTGCCCGCGCTGATGCCGACCAGCATCTTGGTCAGCGCCGCCGTCTCGACCGTCACCGCTTCGGCGGCCCGTCCGTGGCCGTAAATGACCCCGGGCACCTTGCCCTCGCGCCGGAGTGTGCGGGCCGCGCCTTTGCCGGTGCTGGCGCGGGTGGCCACCTGGAGATTCGCCTCTTGTGCCATGATCCGATCCTTCGCGTGGAGTGGCGCCCGGCGGGCGCATCAATCGAACAGCGAGCTCACTGATTGGTCGCTGTGCGTGTAGCCGATCGCCTTCGAGAGCAGGCCGGCGATCGAGAGAACCTTGAGCCGATCGAACCGCCGCTCGGGCGGGATTCCGATCGTGTTGGTGACCGTGACTTCCTTGACCGGGGACGCCATCAGCCGGTCCACCGCCGGGCCGGAAAGCAGCGCGTGCGTGGCGCAGCAGTAGACGTCTCGCGCGCCCAGCCGCTTGAGCGCGCTCACGGCCTCGGCCATGGTGCCGGCGGTGTCGATCATGTCGTCCGGGATAAGGCAGTCACGATTGCCCACCTCACCCACCACGTTGAGCACCTCGGCCACATTGGCTGACGGACGCCGCTTGTCGATGATGGCGAGCGAGGCGTTCAGCCGCTTGGCGAAGCCCCGGGCCATCTTGGCCGAGCCGACGTCGGGCGCCACCACCACCGGATCATAGAGCTGCTTCTGCCGATAGTGGCTGACGAAGACCGGTGCGGCATAGAGGTGGTCGACCGGGAGGTCGAAGAACCCCTGGAGCTGATGCTGGTGGAAGTCAATCGCCAGCACCCGGTCGGCCCCGGCCATCGAGACCATGTTGGCCATCAGCTTGGCGCTGATGGCGACGCGGGGCTGGTCTTTGCGGTCCTGGCGGGCGTATCCGAAGTAGGGGATCACCGCCGTTACCCGCGCCGCGCTGGCCCGCTTGGCCGCGTCCATCAGGAGCAAGAGCTCCATCATGTTTTCGGCCGGCGGGTTGGTGGGCTGTACGATGTAGACGTCCCGCCCGCGCACGTTCTCGTCGATCTTGACGAACAGCTCGCCATCGGCGAAGCGGCGGAGCGTGACCTGGCAGAGAGGCTGCCCCAAGTGGGTGGCCACCTCTTCGGCGAGGGCACGGTTGGCCGACCCGCTCAGGAGCAGCATCTGGCTGCGTGACAGCGAGAGGTCCGTCATAATTACAGCCCGCAAAAATAGTTAGGGGCCCGGGCGCGAGTCAACGGCGGGTCAGTGGC
>DATAOI010000074.1 GCA_036265815.1 Gemmatimonadales bacterium | reverse complement strand
ATGAAGAACCCTTGAATGTTCTTTGCCGAGCGGTGGGACATTTTGTCAGAGTGCGACCTCTTGTCTCCGATGAGCGGCGGCACAACTATGTAGGTCGACTACCAGATCTCTCTCCTCACGGTGCGAACATGAGACGAACCCCCCCGTGGGTTCTGCTGTGTGGAGTGCTTGCCCTTGGCGCCCGCCGGGCCAACTGCCAGGTGGTGGATACCACCTCGAAGGGTGCCGCGCCCGATTCCACCCTGCTGAGTCCGGCCATGGTCGACGCCGGACGAAAGGTCTTTCACGGCAAGGGTACCTGCTCTGCCTGCCATGGGGACAAGCTGCAGGGTGGTCCGGTCGCGCCGGCGCTGTCCGGCCAGACTTGGCGCCACATCACCGGCACATTCGACGCGATCGTGGACCGGGTAGACAACGGGCTGCCGGGCACGCTTATGGTGCCTCATCCGGGTGGGATCACGGAGTCGCAGGTGTTCCTGGTGGCGAGCTATGTCTACGCCGTGAGTCACAAGATCACCAAGCCTTGACCAGTCAGGAGGCCGATGAACGCCACACGCGCGGCTGCCGCTGGCTTCATTGCGACTGGGGTCATGACCGCACTGCTTTTGGTCGAGCCCTCGGTTGGCCTGCCCAGGATCGCGATGGGGCAGGTGCTCAGCACGTCGCTCGGGCTCGCCTCGGCCCACCTCGCGACCGGACCAGCCCTCGGTTGGCTCATTCACTTTCTGATCGGGATGCTGCTGGCCTTGATCTACGCGGCCGCCTTTGCCCACCGGCTGCCGGGGTCACCGCTCGGCCGGGGAATGGTCTACGGTGCGTTGGTCTTCATGGTCGCGCAGCTGGTCTTCATGCCGCTGATCGGCGGCGGCGTCTTTTCCCGCGGCGCCGTGGACCTACTCATCGGCAGTCTGCTCGGCCACCTGGTCTACGGCGGCCTGACCGGGTGGATCTACGGAGAGCCTCAAGCGGCCGCCTGAGCGTGGCCGCGCGCAGCACTGGGGCCACTCCCAGGTGGCGTCAGCGAAGGCATGGCTCATGAGCGGATAGTCGCGTGTCTTCCGCAGGTGCGGCTCGACGACCCCTACGCGGCGCGCTTTCCACGCTACGTCGATTTCCTGCGGGCTGGGCCCGGAGCGGAGCCGACGTCCCCATCTTCCGCGCACTGCAATTCTATCGCTTCGTTCCCGAGCGAGATCGGATTCTGGACGAATGGGAGTTCGGCGACGAGGTGTTTATCGCGGCACCATCCTTCCCTGAGGCGCCAGGGGCGGAATCGTACCGAGCCGTGTTTCAGGAGGCAGCTGATCCCTCGGCGGCACGCGGCTCGACAGCAGACCCGAGAAGCCGGCCCCAGTTCCGGAGTTGATCGAGCACCAGGAACCGGTCGTGGACCCGCCGTTGTGCCATCCGTCCCATGCGCCGCAGCCGGTCGGGCGAGGCGAGCAGGTCATCGATGGCGAGCCGCAGCTCCGTCTCATCCTCGGGATCCCGGATGAGCCGCCCATCCACGCCGTCCCGGATCTGCTGTCTCGGGCCGCATGCCCGCGAGTTGCTGAGCACCGGGACCCGTTTCCACATCGCCTCGGCGATGGTGAGCCCGAATCCCTCGCGCAGTGAGTTCTGTACCACGAGGATGGAGGCCCGCTGGAGCGCGTTGACCATGAGAGCGTTCTCCTCCACCGATCGCATCGGCAGCACGACCAGGGCGATGTCATCCTGGACCGCGGGGTGGAGGCCCGAATAAACGGCACGGAGCTCATGCAGCACATCGGCGGCCTCGGGATCGTCGGCCACACCAGCGGGGTCGGGGCCGGCCAGCACCAGACGGACGAGATCGAGGCGCCGGCGGTGCAGCGGGTTTGCGGCGCCATCGCTGGCGTACAGCGACTGCTTGAGGCTGGCGAAGGCACGCATGAGAGGGAGAAAGCCCTTCAAGCGGTCCCATCGCGAGACCTGGGTAAGGATCGGCCGGCTGATCAGGCCGACATCCTCGGCGACATTCACCGGGGCGAACGTCCCGTCCGCCAGTGCCCGGCGGGCCGGCGCCTGATAGGGGCCGTCGACGATCGGGCCGGGACAGGACACGAGGGCGCCGCGGCAGAGGACCTCGATGGTCTCGTGCAGTGAGAGCTCCCGGTTCTTGGCGTCGAGCGGATCGATGCCGGGGGCGATGACTGTGGCCCGGCCGGCAAGCCGCTCCGGGATGTACTCTGGTGCCGAGAAGACCGCGTGATCGTAGTGCTCGAGGTAGGGCGCCAGGAACTCCCAGGCGGCGCGGGTGGCGGCGTTGCTCTCGTCCAGGCCGATATGGCAGCGCCATACGGTCACCAGAGGCACCGTCGCGCGCAGGAAACCGGCTAGAGCGAGTGGCTGCGGATCGTGCACGATCAGAACATCGCCCGGCCGGAGGAGCGGCCGCAGGCTGGCGGCGTTCTCCCGGCCCGCGCGCTCGAACACATCGCGCTCCGCCGGGCCGAGCCGCGGGTCGCCCGAGCCGTGGATGAGATTGTGGAGTCGCTTGGTCAGCGCGAAGAAGGCGGGGTCACCGCTGCCGATGGCCAGCCACTCGACGCTCACGCCCAGATCCCGAAGCAGCCGGACGATCGGGGGAAGCATTTCGGCCACCCCGCCGCCCGTCGCGGTCGAGTTCACCAGCCAGATGGTTCGCCCCGCCAGGCGCGGGACGATCCGGGCCGCCTCGGCCTTGAGCTCGTTCACGGCTGCCGCGAGGTGAATCACGGCGGCGTAATCGTCGAGCGTGTGCTGCGGTCGTACCTCTACGCGTACCAGCGGCGGCGCGGGATTCATGATCCATTCTCTACCTCCCGGGTCCGAACGGTCAAGCAACCGTTGTGTATCTTCCCGCCATGGCTTCGATGTCCGCCATGCTGCTCGACGCGCCGGGGCGGCCTCTTCGCCCGGCGGAGGTGCCTCGCCCCACGCCTGGGCCGGGACAGCTGCTCCTCAAGGTCCGGGCCTGCGGAGTGTGCCGCACCGATCTCCATGTCGCCGACGGCGAGCTGCCCGAGCCCAAGCTGCCGCTGGTGCTCGGTCACGAGATCGTGGGGACCGTCGCCGCCGTCGGCGGCGACGTGCCGCGATTCGCTCCCGGCGATCGGGTGGGCGTGCCCTGGCTCGGCTGGACCTGTGGCGTCTGCCGGTTCTGCCGTTCCGGCCGCGAGAACCTGTGTGACCGCGCCCGCTTCACCGGCTACACCATCGATGGCGGCTACGCCGAGTACAGCCTGGCCGACGCCCGCTTCTGCTTTCCCATTCCGGCCGGGTACGACGACGTGCACGCCGCGCCCCTCTTGTGCGCGGGTCTCATCGGCTACCGCTCGCTCGCGGCCGTCGGCGAGGCGGAGCGGCTCGGCATCTACGGTTTCGGCGCCGCGGCGCATCTGATCACCCAGGTGGCCCGGGCCCAGGGGCGCCGTGTCTTTGCGTTTACGAGAGCGGGCGACGCCGAAGGGCAGCGGTTCGCGTTGGAGATGGGCGCGGAATGGGCCGGTGCATCGGAGGACCGGCCGCCGGAGGCGCTGGACGGCGCGATCATCTTCGCGCCGGTCGGTGCGCTGGTCCCAGTCGCCTTGGGGGCCGTGGGCAAGGGAGGGGTGGTGGCCTGTGGCGGCATCCACATGAGCCCGATCCCGAGTTTCCCCTACGACATCCTGTGGGGTGAGCGGGTGCTCCGATCGGTGGCCAACCTCACCCGGCGGGACGGCGAGGCCTTCTTCCACATAGCTGCCGACGTTCCGTTGAAGGTGGCGGTGGAACCGCTCCCAGTGAGCGGGGCGAACGAGGCGCTGACCCGGCTGCGCGAAGGACGGCTCCGCGGGGCTGCCGTGCTGGTGTCCAACCCGCGCCCCGGCGAGGCGTGACCCGTCATACGATAAAGAGACCTTCACAGAGGGCCCACGGCCGCTTCATGGTCGGGCGGATAGGTTCACTTCCGCGACCCCCGACATGCGCCCGCTAACGTCTCGAGAGGCCTCTGTGTCCGACACTAACGCATCCACCAGCATCAACTCGCGCCGTGACTTTCTGCGGAAAGGCACCGTGGCCGCCATCGCGTTGCCGGCGGTCGTCAGCGGCCTGAGCGCCTGCGGTGACACCAAGCCCGCCAGCGCCGCCGTGGCCAGCCCGCCCAAGACTCCCACGCCGGCCCCGGCTCCAGTCCTGTCCGACCGCGCCAAGGCCGACGAGATGGACGCCATGCACGAGAAGGGGATCAAGGCGTTCCCGGCCAAGACGGCCGGCAAGGGGAACCAGGTCCTCCAGCCGCGCATGGACAAGGGCGTCAAGGTCTTCGACCTCACTGCCGAAGTGATAGACTGGGAAGTGGAGCCGGGGCGCACGGTCAAAGCGTGGACCTACAACGGCCAGGTGCCCGGTCCCCAGATCCGGGTGCGCGAGGGCGACCGGATGCGGGTCAACCTCACCAACAAGCTGCCCCAGTCCACCGCGATTCACTTTCATGGACTGGAGCTGCCGAACGATCAGGACGGCGTTCCGTTCATCACTCAGCCGCCGGTCAAGCCCGGCGAAAGCTTCACCTATGAGTTCACGGTGCCGAACGCCGGATCGCACATGTACCACTCGCATCACAACGCGGCCGTGCAGGTCGGCAATGGCTTGCTGGGGGCCATCATCGTCGAGCCCAAGACGGTGCTGAAGGCGCACCGCGCCGACCTGGATTACGTGCTGGTGCTCAACGACGGCTCCCATGGCTTCACCCTCAATGGCAAGGGCTTTCCCGCCACCGAGCCGCTGGTCTGCAAGCAGGGACAGACCGTGCGTATCCGCTTCATGAACGAGGGCATGATGATCCACCCCATGCACCTCCACGGGATGCACATGACCGTCATCGCCAAGGACGGCTGGGATCAGCCCGCGCCGTGGAAGTGCGACACCCTCAACGTCGCGCCGGGCGAGCGGTGGGACGTCCTGGTGCGGGCCACCAATCCCGGCACCTGGGCCTTCCACTGCCACATCCTGCCGCACGCGGAGTCGGAGCATGGGATGTTCGGGATGGTGACCGCGCTGGTGGTGCAGCCCGGCGTGGCCTAGGCCTTCGAGCTGGCCGAGCGAACCTCGGCCAGCTCGGTTGCTTTCCGGCCGGCGCTCCACCCCAGCTCCTCGGCCGCGAGCTCGGCGACAACGCCGAGCTCGCTGTCTGCCGGGGGTCCCGCTGTACCGAGATCGGTTCGTCGAAAGACGCAGTCGGCGAGGGACTGGGCCATCTCTTCCCTGATCGCGTGTACGATTTCCGCCCTCAATGCTCCGGACGTCCCGATCGGCTCGGCGAGCGATCGGTCGGCCTCGGCGAGCCGGAGCACCTCCCGGTGAGACGAGCCATAGTTTCGGGCCAGACGCTCGGGCACAGGCCCCGCCACGCTCGCCGGCATCAGGTCACGGACGCTCTCCCCAACCTCGGACAGAAGCTCCGCGAACCCGGAGAAGGCGCCGCCATGCAAGGGCGTCTCGGCCGTTCGGCATCTCGGCGGCACTGCTCCGAGCTTCCGGAAGGTGAGGTCGACCGCCCGTTCGGCCACTCCCCTTGCCGTGGTGAGTCGGTTGGTGACGACGGTCACTAGTCCCTCGAGTCCGTCCGCCTCCGCGTTGTCGACCACGTGCGAGCGCTTACCGAAGCTGACGTTGCCGCGCACCAGGCCGCTCTCCGCGATCGGCAGCAGGCCGGCGTGAACGCGAGCGATGTCGCCTCTCGCGAGATCGAGGTGCGGCACGGCCTCCTGGATCTCGGCCAGAAAGCCCGCGATCTCGTCCTCCGTGACCGATAGCGCATCGGGATCGCCCCGAAAGACCGCGCTGCTCACTCCCACGAGGGTCACGCCACGCCAGGGCGCCAGGAAGAGATGGCGTGGGCCGCGGCTCAGGATGGCATCGGGATCGCGGTATCTCGTCTGCAGCGCCAGAGCCCGCCCACCGTCGAGCCGCCTCCGGATGACGAATGCCATGTCGCGGGAGAGTGCGATCCGTGCGGTCTGGCGGATGCCGCATCGGACAAAGAGCTGTTCCGCGAACGGCCCCGCGGCGTTCACCACCACCTTCGCACGGACCTGAAAGCGCTCGCCGCTCAGCCGGTCCCCCACCGCTACTCCCGTGACCCTGCCGTTCCGGCGAAGCAGGTCCGTCACCTCGCAGTAATTGGCTGCCTCTCCACCGCTCTCCCCGGCGGTCCGGATAAACTCCCATACCAGGCGCGGCGGATTGTAGACCTGGCCATCCCAGAACATTCCGGCCCCAGTGAGCTCCCGGTGCTCGAGCTCCGGATACCAGGCCACGACCTGCCGGCGGGAGATCAGGCGGGTCCGAGGCACCCGGCGCTCGGGGTCAACCAGCCCTCGGTTCCGGGTGGCGGTGAGCGCCTCGAGCAGCAGGAACGCCGCAGCGAGTGCCTCACCGCCTCGGATGCCGTGGCCGAAGGTCGGCACGACGACGGGCATCGGGTGCACCAGATGCGGCGCGATCCGAAGCAGTGCCGAGCGCTCGCGGGAGGACTCACGAACCCGGGCGACGTCGAGGTGCTGCAGGTACCGGATGCCACCGTGTACCACCTTGAGCGAGTGCGCCGAGGTGGCGCCGGCGAAGTCGCCCCGCTCGAGCAGGGCGGCCGAGAGACCTCGCTGGACCGCGTCCCGGAGAATGGCCGCGCCACAGATCCCTCCGCCCACGACCACGACGTCGAGCTCGCGATCGGCGAGGGCCGCTGGGTTGCGCCTCATCGACCGCTCGTCATCCGGGTTTCCGGGTCGATCGGATGCGGGGCAGGAGATTGTAAAAGAAGAGCACCAGCCCGACGACTTGCCCGACTCCCGCGAGCACGACCACCCAGCGCTGCGGCAGCGGGGGCGCACTCGGCCGCACCACCTCGCCGATGAAGCGAGCGGTGGTGGACACCGTGAGCAGCCAGTAGGCCAGCTCCGCCGCCGCGGGACGGTACTGCACATCGGTCCGCTCGGGACGAGGAAACATCCAGAGCGCGACGCCGAGGATCATCATCATCACGAACCCCACCAGGATGACGTGCGTGTGCGCGCTGATGAGCCTGGGCGTCGGATACTCCCCCGCGAGCTCCCGCCGGATCAGCATCCAGATCCCGAGCCCCAGACCGGCGAGCAGAAAGCCGATCGCGGTGCGCAGGTAGCGCCGGACCAGTGGGCTCACGGATGCATCCCCCTCACCGGCCGAGTCGGGCCGGTACGTCGGCCGGCGAGCAGGTCGGCCACCGACGTGTCAGCGAAGAAGCCCGCCACCTGTGCGGCAACCGCCTTCCAGCTCGCGTGCGCCTCGCAGGCCTGGGCGTCGCTGCACACCGGGCGGCCGAGCAGGCATTGCCGGCCGTCACCGATCCGATCGAACAATTGGATCACCGTGAGGAGGGTGAGGTCCTCCGGCGGGACGGCAAGCCGGAAGCCGCCGCCCTTCCCTCGCGTCGAGCTCAGGATCCCCTCCTGCGCGAGGCGGTGCAGCGTCTTGGACAGATAGTTGCGCGGCACCGCCAGCGCCGCGGCGATCTCGTCCACGCGGGTGGCCGACTCCCCCGACCGCTGGGCGAGGAAGACGACGGTGCGCAGGGCGTATTCGGCGGTTTGGGAGAGCACAGTGGGTCGAAGAGAGCGGGTTTCAGGTGTATTTCATCATATCATCATGATAAAGTCCGATATTACCCATCGTCAAGCTGACGCCAGACCAAGGGGCGTCGACGCCAGGAGGGTAAAGAAAAGCTCATGGAGCCTTCACGGTCTGCCGCTGCTCGGCGGACGATGTTTCCCAGAACCCCAAACGCCTCCATCGAAAGGTGCGCTCCAATGTCGTCGAAGCTGTCGATCCTCGCTCTCGTTGTCCTCGCGCTGCTCCCCGGGTGTGGTGGAGAGCAGTCCAAAGCGGCGAGCGGCACGTCCGCCGCCGCTGCCGATGCGGCGCCCCCCGCCCCCGCCGCGACGGGCACCGTGATCGAAGTGAAGGCCATCAGCGACGAGACCGGCAACCACTTCGTGCCGAACAAGCTCGAGGCGCACCCCGGGGATGTCCTCAAGTTCACCCTGGTGAGCGGGGTCCACAACGTGAGCTTCCCCGCCGACAAGAACCCCGGAGCCACCGGCCTCCCGGAGCCGAGCGACCTGCTGCAGCTCCCCGGCCAGACGCTCGAGGTGCCGGTCTCGTTCAAGCCGGGTGAGTACCA
The DNA here is from genome assembly GCA_036265815.1 of Gemmatimonadales bacterium. Classification (NCBI taxonomy): domain Bacteria; kingdom Pseudomonadati; phylum Gemmatimonadota; class Gemmatimonadia; order Gemmatimonadales; species Gemmatimonadales bacterium. The sequence goes on along the minus strand of DATAOI010000074.1, from coordinate 53,776 downwards.
CTTCCAGTGCGACCCCCACGCGGCCCTGGGCATGACCGGGGAGCTCGAGGTCGAATAATGCGAACCCAAGGAGACCACATCATGTCCCGCCTGATGCAGTGGGCCGCTCCCCTGTCCATGCTCGGCGTGGCCGCATGCGGCGGCACCAAGCCCGTGGCGCCGGGGCAGCGCGCCATGGCGACCGGCGACGTCCAGAGCGCGGCGCTCGCCACCTACGTGAAGCCCGGCGATCTCGACACCTACTATCTGTTCTACTCCGGCGGCCACTCCGGTCAGGTGTTCGTCGCCGGCGTGCCGTCGATGCGCCACATCGCCACCATCCCGGTGTTCGCTCCGTATCCGGGGACCGGCTACGGCTTCGACGAAGCCAGCAGGAAGATGATGGGCGACTACACCTGGGGCGACGTCCATCACCCGGCTCTCTCCAAGACCAACGGCGACTACGACGGTCGCTGGTTGTTCGTCAACGACAATGCCAACAACCGGATCGCGCGGATCAACCTGCGCGACTTCAAGACCGCCCAGATCCTGGGCCCCATCCCGAATACGATGGGCAATCATGGCTCGTCGATGGTCACCAACAATACCGAGTACGCCCTGGTGGCGACCCGGTTCTCCGTGCCGCTCGGCTCGAAGTACGAATCGCTCGACGACTACGCCACCAAGTACCACGGCGCCTTCACCGGGATCAAGGTGGACCCGAAGGACGGTACCATGTCGGTCGGCTGGCAGATCATGACGCCGCCCTTCGACTGGGATCTGGGCGCCACCGGCAAGGGCCCCAGCGACGGCTGGGCGTTCTGGACCTCGTACAATAGCGAGCGCGCCACCGGCAAGCTGGAACAGACAGCCAGCCAGCGCGACCGGGACTACGTCGCCGTGGTGAACTGGAAGGCGGCCGAGCAGGCGGTGAACGCCGGCAAGACCTTCGAGTCGGGCGGCGTGAAGATGGTCGACCCGGCCAAGGTGCCCGGCGTCATGTATCTCCTGCCCTGCGGCAAGAGCCCGCACGGAGTGGACGTCGAGCCCAACGGTGAGTACGTGATCTGCTCCGGCAAGCTGCAGCCGACCTCGACCGTCTTCTCTTTCAAGAAGATCCAGGAGGCGATCGCCAAGCAGGACTTCACCGGGAACGAGGACGGCATCCCCGTGATCCGGTATGAGGCGGCGGTGGTGATGGAAGTGCCGGTGGGCCTGGGCCCGCTGCACACCCAGTTCGACGGCAAGGGCAATGCGTACACGTCGCTGTACGTGGAGAGCGCCATCGCCAAGTGGAAGCTGCCGCCCTACGCGCCCGGTACCGATCCCAAGTCGGTCGTGCTGGACAAGATCCCGGTGCAGTTCAACGTCGGCCACCTGGTCGTGGCCGAGGGCGACACCCGCCACCCGCAGGGCACCTACCTGGTGGCGATGAACAAGATGTCCAAGGGTCGGCACCTGAACGTCGGACCGTCGATTCCGGAGAGCTCGCAGCTTATCGACATCACCGGGGCCAAGATGAAGATGACCTACGAGAGCTTCACCGAGCCCGAGCCGCACTTCGCGCAGCTGGTGCGCCGGGAGCTGATCAAGCCGATTGAGTTCTACCCCAAGGAGGAGAACAAGGATCCGGATGCGGTGTGGAACCCTCAGGACGCCAAGGTGGTGCGCCACGCGGCCACCCGTACCGTGGAAGGCAAGGTCTACGCCATCCGCAGCTACTTCGAGCCCGGCCGCATCCAGGTTCAGGAAGGGGACACGCTGGTGCTCCATGTAACCAACGCCGAACAGTCGAGAGACGAGATCCACGGGTTCGGCATCACGGCGTACGACAAGAACATCGTGATCGACCCGGGGGAAACCAAGACGGTGAAGCTGGTGGCCCGGAAGTCGGGAGTCTATCCCTATTACTGCACGAACTTCTGCTCGGCGTTGCATCAGGAGATGCAGGGTTACCTCGAAGTGGTGCCGCTGGGGCAGGTGATGGGACTCTATCGCAATAACCAGGGCGAGATGTTCGCGACGAGCCAGCAAAAGGCCGCCGTGGCGAAGCGCGACGTCGCGCAACGGTGATCGCATGAGATACCTCATCGTCAACCGCCGCCGGCTCCTCATTGGAGCCGGCATCCTGGCCGGGCTCGCGATGGTCCTGCCGCTTTGGGGCATGACGCTGGTCAGCACCCAGTATCCCGAAGGGCTCCGGATGGTGGTGTATTCCAATCACATCCGGGGCGACATCGACGAAATCAACGCCCTCAACCACTACATCGGGATGACTCGAATCCGGGACGGCTTCTTTCCCGAACTTCGTCTGCTCCCGCTCGGGCTCGGCCTGGTGGCCGTGGGCTGTCTCTTCGCGGCCCTCGTTCGGCGAATCTGGGCGGACCTGCTCCCGTTGACGTTGATGATCGCGATCGCGGGCTACGGCCTCTGGTCGATGGCTCACCGGCTGTACCAGTTCGGCCACGATCTCGATCCGACGGCGGCGATCCGCATCGCTCCCTTCACTCCGCCGATGCTGGGTCAGAATCAGATCGCCCAGTTCGCTACCTATTCGTACTTCTCCTGGGGCACCTTCCTGGCCCTCGGAGCGGGCGGGCTCGTGACGCTGGCGCTGGTCGCGGATCTGGCGACCCGCCGGCGTCCGTCCAGGCGGCCAGTGGGCGCCGTGAGCCCTACGCCGTCGGGTGTGCCGGCCTGATGCTGGTCATCTCGCTCCTGCTCGTGCAGGTGGCTGCCCCGGCTCGGACGCTGGTGGTGAGTCGCGGGGTGGACGCGCAATACGTGACCATCGGGGCCGCACTGGCGGCGGCTCGGCCGGGCGACACGATCCGGGTCCGACCCGGCACCTACGCCGAGCGGCTCGTGGTGGATCGTCGGGTCACCCTGCTGGGAGATGCGGGCGCGGAGCTCGACGGCGAGCATCGCGGCACCGTGGTCACCATCACGGCCGACTCGGTGACCATCGCCGGTCTGGTGATCCGCTCCAGCGGGCGTTCGCTCAATGCCGATGAGGCGGCGATCAAGCTGGTTCGCGTCCGAGGCGTCCGGGTGCTCGGCAACACCATCGAAGACCCGCTGCACGGCATCTATCTGCTGGAAGCCCACGACGCCACCATCCGGGGGAACCGCATCACCGGTGCGGCGGAGCTGATCGAGCCCCGGCGTGGTAACGGCATCCACCTCTACGGTTCGACCGGGAACCGGATCGAGCAGAACATGGTCCGCGGCACGCGCGACGGTCTCTACTTCTCCTTCGCCAGCGGCAACACGGTGCTCGGCAACACCGTCTCCGGCGTGCGCTACGGCCTGCATTACATGTACTCGGATGACAATCTGTTCGAGCGCAACATCTTCACCCGAAACGCCGCCGGCGCGGCGATCATGTTCTCCAAGCGCATCACCTTCCGGGAGAACGTGTTCGCGCAGCACGTCGGCTACCGGGCCTATGGCATTCTGCTGCAGACCGCCGAGCAGGTGGTGGCCGAGCGCAACCGGATCGAGGGCAACCTGACCGGGCTCTTTCTGGACGGCGCTATCGGCGACGTGTTTCGCCGCAACCTGATCATCGGAAACGGTGTCGGGATCGACCTCCTCGCCAGCGCCGAGGCGAACACGTTCACCGAGAACGTGATTACCGACAATCGGGTCCCGGTCCGCAAGGTGCTCGGCTCGAGCGAGAATGCCTGGGCCGAGGCTGGCCGCGGCAACTACTGGGGTGATCCCGCCGTGTTCGACCTCGATCGGGATGGCATCGGCGACCGGCCCTATCGCGTGGGCGACGCCTTCGCGACCCTGGCCGCGACCCGTCCCGCGCTCGACCTGTTCACCGGGACGCTCGCTGCGCGCGCCCTCGCCTGGGCGGAGGACGCGTTTCCCGTGTTCGACGTGCCGCGGGTCGAAGACCCGCGGCCGCTGGTCCGACGTCCTTTCGTTGCCCCCAGGAGCACCGGCCGATGATCCGCTACGAGCAGTTCACCAAACGGTACGGCAGCATTGCCGCGGCGCGAGACGTGACATTCTCCGTCGCTCCCGGCGAGACCCTCGCGGTCATCGGTCCGAACGGATCGGGCAAGACCACGACCCTCAAGGCGCTGGTCGGCCTCATCCGGCCCACCTCCGGCCGGGTCCTCGTCAACCGCCTCGACGCCACCAGCGGCGGTGCCACCGCGCGCAGTGCGGTCGGCTATCTCCCGCAGCGGCTCGCCTTCCCCGAGGGCATCACCGCTCGCACTGCGCTGCGGCTCTATGCCCGCCTGCGGAGCGTGCCGTCGGGCCAGGCGGACATGCTGCTCGAGCGGGTGAGCCTTGGCGACGCGGCGGATCGCGTCGTCGATGGGTTCTCGGGTGGCATGCGGCAGCGCCTCGGGCTCGCGGCCGCGCTGATTGGCGAGCCACCCGTACTCGTGCTGGACGAGCCAACCGCAGCGCTCGATCCCACCGGCGCGCTGCTGGTCCGGGACCTGCTCGCCGAAATCCGCCGCGACGGCATCACCGTGCTGCTCTCCTCCCATGACCTCGCTGAGGTAGCCAGCCTCGCCGATCGCATCGCCATCTTCACCGCCGGGCGGGTCAGCGCCGTGGGAACACTCGACGAGCTCGAGCTGTGGGCCAGCGTGCGTGGCATCGAAGAGGTCTATCGCCACCTCACAGGCGCGCTGCCGCTCAGGCGCGTGGCATGAGGTCGCCGGCCCGCAGCAGCCGGCGGCGCGCGGCGGACGCCGTGCTCGTGATCGCCGGCGCGGAGCTCCGAGCCGCGCTGCGTGGTCGTCTGCTCCAGGGCTTCGCGGCCCTCTTCGCGGTGTTGGCTATCGGCATCTCCCTGGCTGGGCTCGGCGCCAGCGGGCAGGTGCTGGTGCAGGGATTCGTGCGGACCGCTACCTCGTTGCTGACGCTCTCCCTCTACCTGCTGCCGCTGCTCGGGCTGGTGGTGGGTGCGTACACCTTCGGCTCGGAGGATGGCGGGACCGAGATGCTCCTGGTCCAGCCGGTGAGCCGCCTCACCGTTCTGCTGGGGCGCGCACTCGGGCTCGCCGCGGCGCTGGGTGGCGTGGCGGTGGTGGGCTTCGGGATCGCGGGTGGAGTCGTCGGCGGGTTCGCGGGACGGGATGGGCTGGCGGCCTATCTCACCGTGGCTCTGGGGACGACGGCGGTGGGATGGGCGGCACTCGCGGCGGGCATCCTGATCGGCGTGGTGGCCCGTCGGCGGCCGGCGGCGATCGGGGCGGCTCTGGCCGCCTGGCTCTGCGCCGCGGTGCTCTACGATCTGTTGGCGATCGCGCTGCTGCAGTTCACCGGCTCAGGCGAGCCAGGCGCCTACCTGGTGACCCTCCTGGCCATGAACCCGGTGGACGGCATCCGTGCGCTGGGGCTGGTGACGCTCGGCGCCGACGTACTGCTGGGGCCCACCGGGGCCGCCATGCAGCAGGCGCTCGGTCCCGGAGGCGGTGCCGTCTTGATCCTGGGCTCGCTCGGTGCCTGGTGCGTCCTGCCGGTCGCGCTGGCGGCGTGGCTCTACGGGCGACGGGACTTTTAGAAGGACGGCGGCGACGGCACGGACGGCAGAGATGCAGGAAAGAACCGCAGTCTTGCTGTTCGGCTCCGAGTCGCCGTGGACCTGTCGGGGTTCCGCCGAGGCCCCCCAAGCTTCACGGGCCTCTCGTCTCCAGGGAGGTCCCTCGGTTGAGCGGTAGCTCCATGATGGTCTGCCCCTCCTCGTTCTTGACGATGATCCGCCGGACATTGCCTTCCTGGATCAGGTCCTTTGCCCGGGCGACGAGCCGCTCTCCACTCACCTTGTGCTCCTCGCGCGGGCTCTCACTGGACGTCATGAGTGATTCCTCCGATGTGATGCGCGGCCTCCGGCCGCTGCTGGATTCCCGCCTCCCGTCGATTTAGTCTGCCACAGCCGCTATGGCCGAAGCCTGCCGCGCGCGAAGCGCGCGACTGTAGCTCACCGGATACACGCCGGCGTCTCGCAGCCGTCGCAGCTCCTCCGGCAGCGAGGCGAGCTGCGCGGCGCAGTGCGCGCGGACCTCATCGAGAGCGGGATGGGGCCGGAGCAGCTCGCCCCTGGCCATCACCGGTTGGAGCAGCGGCTCGGCGCCGGCCGGCACCGGCTCGTCCTCAAGGGCCAGCACATCGGCCGCGAAGCGGCCGTCGGCCCGGCGCGTGCGCAGGATCTGCTTCTCCCCCACCCAGGTCTCCTTGTCCTGGCTCAGCTTGAGGATGTCGCGGCCATCGAAGCGCACCAGCTTGTACACCATGTCGAGCGAGGGCGCGTCGGCGGAGACGTTCATCCGGGTCCCGATCCCGAACGCGTCGATCGGCGCGCCAGCGGCCAGGTACGCCTCGACGGCGTGCTCGTCCAGGCCGCCGCTCACCAGGATCGGCACGCCCGCCAGTCCGGCCGCGTCCAGAATGGCGCGCACCTGTCTGCTGAGCCCGACGATGTCGCCGCTGTCCAGCCGCACCCCGGCCAAGCGGCGGCCCTGCTGCGCAAGCAGGCCGGCCACTTCCACCGCCTTGTGGGCGGCGGCGACGGTATCGTAGCTGTCGAGCAGGAGGACCGCGCCCGCGGGAAAGGTCTCCGCGAAGGCCCGGAACGCTGCCATCTCGCTCGTAAATGCGGTGACGAACGAATGCGCCATGGTGCCGGTGACCGGAATGGCGTACTCCATCCCGGCGAGCACGTTGCTGGTGAGCTCGCACCCGGCGATATAGGCCGACCGCGCCGCTTTCATGGCGGCATCGATGCCGGGCGTGCGCCTGAGCCCGAACTCCGCCACGGATCGCCCTCCTGCGGCCAGCACGACGCGGGCGGCCTTGCTGGCGAGCAGCGTCTGCAGATGGCAGAAATTGAGCAGCGCCGACTCCACCATCTGCGCCTCGAGGATGGGGCCGCTCACCTCCAGGATCGGCTCGTCGGCGAACACCACCGTGCCCTCCGGCACCGCGCGGACCTCGCCGGTAAAGCGGAAGCCCACCAGCCATTCGAGGAACGCCTCGTCGAAGAGTCCGAGCGTGCGGAGATGTGCCAGGGCCGAGGACGAGAAGCGTAGGGCGTGGAGGAAGTCGAGCGCGTCCTCCAGCCCCGCCGCTACCAGGAACGCACGCGTCTCGGGCAGCCGGCGAACGAACAGGCTGAAGCTGGCGGGGCCACGAATGCCATGGCGGAAGAAGGCGGCCGCCATGGTGAGCTCGTAGAGGTCGGTGAAGAGCGCCGCGTCCCCGAGGCGCAGCGGCCCCGCGTCGAACCCGCCCTCGGCGTCGCGGATGGCCATCGCGATCCTCTCCCTATCGAGACGGCCGAAAGCTACTGTCCGCCGGGAGCGGTGGCGAGCTTGCGCTCTCCGCCTGCCCCCTCCAACCTTAGCCGTGCAGCAGATCAAGGGGGCGGTACTCAAATCGCGGCTCGCGTTCGTGCAGGAGCACTTCGGCGCGGACGGACTCCGGCGCGTGCTCGCCGCCCTGCCTGAGGGCGATCAGCGCACCCTCCGCATCGTCTTCACTTCCAACTGGTATCCGTTCGAGCTGGGCAAGACCCTCGACGACACCATCGTCCGCGAGCTGGGCGGCGGCAAGGCTGAGTTCTTCGAGCGGCTCGGCGAGGCGTCCGCCGTCAAGAACCTCGGCAGTATCCACAGCGGTTATCTCACCCAGGGTGATGCCCACGGGTTCCTGGCCAAATCGCCCTCGTTCTACTCCCTCTACTATGAGAGCGGCCACCGGGAGTACCAGCCCATCGGGCCTCGCGAAGGGGTGTTCACCACCTATGACGCCGAGACCTTCAGCGCGCCCGATTGCCTGACCGTGATCGGCTGGTATCGGAAGGCCCTGGAGATGTGCGGGGTGTCAGGCGTGCGGATCCTGGAGGAGGAATGTCGAGCACGGGGCGGACTCGTCTGCCGCTACCGGGTGACTTGGACCTGATCCGCGTCCAGCTGCTCGGCGGCGCCCGCCTGCGCACCCTCGTCGTCCTGCTCCGAAGGATGGGGCTGGAGTGATCTCCGCCGCTGACGCCCTGGCGCGCCTTCGGGAGGGCAATCGCCGATTCGTCGCCAATCAGTTGGGGACCGGGGCGTCCACTCCCGAGCGCCGGGTGGCGCTGCTGGCGGGCCAGGAGCCATTCGCCATCGTGTTGGGCTGCTCCGACTCCCGCGTCCCCGCGGAGCTGGTGTTCGACCAGGGCTTCGGTGATCTCTTCGTCATCCGCGTGGCCGGGAACGTCGTGGCGCCCTCCCAGGTCGGCAGCGTCGAGTTCGCCGCGTCGCGCTACGGCACCCCGCTGGTCGTCGTGATGGGCCACTCGCAGTGCGGCGCGGTCTCGGCGACGCTCGAGGAGCTCCTCGGCGGCGAGACGGCGCAGTCCCGTAACCTGCGCTCCATCGTTGATCGGGTCCGTCCACCGCTGGAAACCTTGCTGTCAGGCCGGGATGTGGCCGACCCCGCCGCGTTGATGGCGGAAGCCGTTCGGGCCAACGTCCGGGCCTCGGTGGATCACTTGCGGCACGGGTCCGAGCTGCTGGAGGAGTTGATCAGGAAAGACGGGCTCCTGGTAGTCGGAGCGGAATACTCGCTGGAATCGGGCATCGTGACGTTCTTCGAGGGCGCGTCGCCGACCAGTTAGTCGTCAGAACGGAGCTGCTTGCTGGTTGCGTTTCATGGAGCGGCGGCCGTGCGCGAAGCGGAACGGGGCGCGGATCTCTCCACGCCCCATTCGTATGCGGTTGCGTCTGCTAGCGAGGAGCGCTCGAACTATCGGCGCCCATGCGCGAACTATCGGCGCCCGTTCTAGAACTATCGACGCCCTTGTTGATTGTGTCACCCTTGGAGGTGACCGGCTGCCCCTGGTCGGGGCGAGTCTTGGTCACATTCGGCCCCAGGGTTGATTTACCGGACGAGTCGGTGACGCCGGACTTCGTCTGGTTGGCTTTGGCGGAATCGGACATTCCTGCAGCGGTCGTATCGCGTGCCGTCCCGACCTGCTCGTCGGTGCGGTTCTTCGCGCAGGCCAGGCCTCCAACCAACAAGACGAGGGCGGCGAAGCGCATTGGTGATGGAATTCGCATTTGGACTCTGGCTAAGGTCATGTAAAAATGCGCCCTGGTGTGCGCCGGCGCCTCCCTATCTTCTAGTTTGGACAACGCGGCCTCGGCACTTGCTTATAGTCGCCCGGAGGCCGCGCTTCCGTGAGCCGAATCACGTCGTGCTGCCGAGAGATCCTAGCTCCTGGCCGTGACCCGGGCCCGCGCCACTACCGTGCTATCTACCCCGACATCCTTTCCGAGCCGCCACGCCGATTTCAGGTGGTCCTGCAGCATTGGCAACTCGTACGCGACCAGCTTTCTCACCGGCGCGGAGCGGGCGGATTCACCCTCATTCTTGAGATAACTCACCGCGTCCATGTGGTTCCGGATCACGGTGGCCACGTACTCCCGATCGAATGTCTTGGGATCGGCCTGCTGCAGCCGGTCTAGCTTCCGCTGGTGCAGCGGGCCCAAGCCGGGCGTGAAGGACACGCCGTGCTTCGACGCCATGACAGTCCATTGATCTTGAAGCTTCTGGTGATCAGCGACCATCTGCTGCGCAAACTGCTTGACGGCGGGATTGCCCGCCTTGCGTTGGGCGGCCTCGCCGAGCCGGACCTCCAACAGGTTGTCGGCAGCCGCCTCGTGAATGAACTTACTGTCGCGCCGGATGCTATCGGTGCTTGCGGCCGCCGTGGAGCTTGTGCTCTTCTGGGTACCTGGTGTCGCTTGCGCCTGCAACGAGGCGAATGACGCCACTGCGAGCAGCAATCCGGCGGCTGTGATCGCGTGATGTCGTCCTGACATATGCTTCCTTCCTTTCCTGCGTTCTCTGTCTCAAATATGTGGTCCGTCTCCTGACCAAGTCGGCGCTGAAGAGTCAGCGCGGCCAGGACGTAGGTCGGCCGGGCAAATCCTAGACCAGTCCACACCTGGCGATTTGCAGGTTTGAGTGCCGTCGGGAGGGACAGTTTGGCCTCCGGAATTCGCGCCCGGACAAGGTGACACGCCCGCCCGGCTGGCGGCTGAGTGAGGTCGATCACTGCCCTTGTGGTTGCGCGCGGTCAGCTTATCGGGGCTCGCCTGATGGCGGAGACGATCTGGACGAAGTCGAGGAGGTCAGAGATGCGATATCCATTGGCAGCTGCCCTGCTGGTCATAAGCCTGGCCGGGTGCAAACGCGGGGCTGAAACCGGGCGCGTCGGAGAATCCCGAGACACACTGATCACGAACAAGCAGACACAGGACACCACCATCGTGACCCACGACACGACCGTAAAGGTGGACACGACTACCAAGCACGGTGATCGGACCTTGCGTGCGGACACCGTGAAGAAGACGAGTGGTACGCAGCCGAGTACCTCGGATACCACTAGGGCTCGGTAACACTGCTTAGACGGCGGTGGCAGCCGCCGTCCTTCAATCCGATGCGGACAGGCACGCCGGGGCGCCGGGGAGGACAGGGCACGCTGGCGTGCCACATCCGATCGTCCAGGAGCAGCCACAGCGGCAGGGGACACGAGCATGGAGCACCAAGCCGCTGCGTCGCCCCGATTACCGCGACCCAAGTGAGGCGCTGCATGCCGCGCCCCAGCCCAGGGGAGAGCCCGTCACTCACGGCGACAACCGCTCCCTTCTCCACTCCTTTCCCTGATCCGCTCGCACATACTGAATCCGATCGTGCAGGCGGCTCTCCCTTCCCTGCCAGAACTCGATCGCATCCGGCACCACCCGGTACCCGCCCCAGTACTCCGGCAGCGGCACATCGCCCTCCCGGAAGCGCGCCTCGACCTCATGCAGATCCGCCTCCAGCACCGACCGTCCCGGGATCACCCGGCTCTGGTGCGACGCCCATGCGCCCAGCCGGCTGCCGAGCGGCCGGCTCCTGAAGTAGCGCTCCGACTCCTCGCGCGACGTCGCGGCCACGCGGCCGGTGATCCGGACCTGCCGCTCCAGCTCCCCCCAGTAGAACACCAGGGCCGCTCGCGGATTGGCGGCCAGCTCGGCACCCTTCCGGCTTCGGTAGTCGGTGAAGAAGACGAAGCCGCGCTCGTCGAACGCCTTGAGCAGCACGATGCGGGCAGACGGCGCGCCGTCCGGGGTAGCGGTGGCCAGGGTCATGGCGGTGGGATCGGGCACCTGCGCGTCCTGCGCCTCCGCGAACCAGCGGGCGAACTCGACCATCGGATCGTGGCTTACGTCGGCTTCATCGAGCCGGGCGCGCGCGTACTCCCGGCGAAGATCGGCGATGGACATGGCCCTAAGGTAATCCGATGATGGCGCCCACGTGGCTAACTTTGGCACATGCCCCGGCACGTGCCACTACTCGGTGAGCTGACCGCCGCCCTCCTGCTGCTCGGCGGTGTCGCTCCGATCCTGCCGGCCCAGGTCCCTCGCGTAGAGGAGCGGCGCACCCTTCGGGTGAACGGACAGGAGCGCAGCTACCTCCTGTACGTTCCCAGCGGGCATCGGAGCGACCAGCCCGCGCCGCTGGTGCTGGTGTTCCACGGGGGCGGCGGCCGGGGCCGCGGGATGGCGACCCATACCGGGTTCTCCCGACTCGCCGAGCGCGAGGGGTTCGTCGCGGTGTATCCCGATGGGCTCGGCCGCCGCTGGAACGACGGCCGGGGCTTCGCCGCAAGCCACGACGACGTGGGGTTCGTCCGCGCGCTGCTCGACACGCTCCAACGCGGGCTGAGCCTCGATCCCCGCCGGATCTACGCCACCGGCATCTCCAACGGCGCCATGTTCTCGTACCGTCTTGCCTGCGATCTGCCTGGCGTGCTCGCCGCCGTCGCCCCGGTGGCCGGTGCCTTGCCCGCCCAGCTCGAAGCCGGCTGTGCTCACACGAGTCCGGTGTCGGTCCTGGCCTTCCAGGGCACGGCCGATCCGCTGGTGCCGTATGCCGGAGCTGGGGTGGCCGGGACACGAGGCAGCGTCCTTGCCGCGGAGCGCAGCATCGCCTTCTGGGCCGAGGTTGACGGGTGCACCGGTCCGCCGGGCACGACGCTCGAGCCGGATCGGGTCCACGATGGCACTCGGGTCCGGCGGAGGGAGTTCACCGGCTGCCGGGAGGGGCGGTCGGTGGTGCTCTATGCCATCGAAGGCGGGGGACACACCTGGCCGGGCGGGCCGGCGGCGGGGCGGATCGTCGGACGGGTGACGCGGGAGCTGGATGCGACGGAGGTGATCTGGGCGTTCTTCGCGACGCAGACGAGGGCCCGGTGAACGGGACGGTCGCGTGCTGGGACTGACGATGGACTTCCAGCTCACGCTCTCCGCCATCGCCCGGCGGGCGGAGTGTCTCTACGGACGGAAGCAGGTGGTCAGCCGCCGGCCCGACCGCTCGCTGCATCGCACCTGCTACGCCGAGTGCCTCGAGCGCGCCCGCCGCCTGGCCGTGGCCCTGGCGAGGCTTGGCGTCCGTCCCGGTGACCGGGTCGCCACCCTCTGCTGGAACCACCACCGGCACTTCGAGGCGTACTTCGCCGTCCCCTTCCTCGGCGCGGTGCTGCACACGCTGAACCTCCGGCTGCATCCCGACGAGCTCGCCTACATCGCGCGACACGCGGAGGACCGGATCCTCATCGTGGACGCATCGCTGCTGCCGCTGCTCGAGCGGTTCCGCAGCCGAGCCGGGCTCCAGGAGATCATCGTGGTCACCGATGGCGGTGAGGTCCCGCCCGGGATGCTGAGCTATGAGGCACTGGTTGCGGACGCCGATCCCGCCGGGTTCCAGCCGCTCGAGCTCGACGAGCGTACCGCCGCCGCCATGTGCTATACCTCCGGCACCACCGGCCGCCCGAAAGGCGTGCTCTATTCCCATCGCGCCCTGGTGCTCCACTCGATGGCCACCGCCATGGCCGGAAGCTGCGCCATCCAGGAGTCGGATACCATCCTGGCCCTGATTCCCATGTTTCACGTCAACGCCTGGGGGCTGCCGTTCACCGCGGCGCTCACCGGTGCCGGGCTGGTGCTGCCGGGCGAGCAGCTCGACCCCCGCTCGCTGCTCGAGCTCTGCCAGACCGAGCGCGTCACCTTCAGCGCCGGTGTCCCCACCGTCTGGCTCGGCGTGCTCGAGCTGCTGGATGCGGCACCCGCCGCATACGACCTTTCGGCGCTGAGGACCATCGTGATCGGCGGCGCGGCCGCGCCCGAATCGCTCGTGCGAGGCCTGGAGGAGCGGCACGGCCTTCGTCCGGTCACCTCCTGGGGGATGACCGAGCTCGCGCCGATCGGCACGATCGGCCGGCTCACCACCGAGGGCGAGGCGCTGCCCCCAGCCGCCCGCCACCTGCTACGGATGAAGCCGGGGCAGCCTGGCGCCCTGCTCGAGCTGCGGGTCCGGAACGAGACCGGCAACGTGCCCTGGGACGGGACCTCCATGGGCGAGCTCGAGGCCCGCGGCGCCTACGTTGCCTCGGCCTACTACCGGCCCGACGGGGACACCGGCTGTTTCACCGAGGACGGCTGGTTCCGTACCGGCGACATCGCCACGATCGACCCGTTGGGATACATCGAGATCCGCGACCGCAGCAAGGACCTCATCAAGTCGGGTGGCGAATGGATCAGCTCGGTGGCGCTGGAGGGCGCGCTGATGGGGCACCCCGCCGTCGCTGAGGCCGCGGTGGTGGGCGTGGCCCATCCCAAGTGGCTGGAGCGGCCGCTCGCCGCCGTGGTGCTGCGGGAGGGCCGGGCCGCCACGGCGGCGGAGCTGCGGGACCATCTCGATGGCCGCTTCCCACGCTGGTGGCTGCCGGACGACATCGTCTTCGTCCCGGAGATCCCCCGAACCTCCACCGGCAAGTTCCTCAAGTCCGCGCTCCGGGAATCGCTGCGCGGCCACTATGGGGTCCAGTGAACCCGCTGCTCGACCTCTCCGCTCGGCCGGTCATCGCCCACCGTGGCGCCTCGGGGCTGGCGCCGGAGAACACCCTCGCCGCGTTCGAGCTTGCCATCCGTCAGGGCGCGGATGCCCTGGAGCTGGACGTGCGGCTCACTCGGGACGGGGCGGCGGTCGTCATCCACGATGCCACGCTCGATCGGACCACCGACCGCGCCGGGCCGGTGCTCGCCCAGACGCTGGCCGAGCTGCGAATGGCGGATGCCGGCGCGCGGTTCACCCTCGACCGCGGGCGGACCTTCCCCTTCCGCAGCACCGGTGTCCGCATTCCGACGCTGGCCGAGGTGCTGTGGGCGTTTCCCAAGGTACCGGTGCTGGTGGAGGTGAAGGAGCCCGAAGTGCAGGAGGCCGTGCGCCGGGTCCTTCTGCAGGAAGATGCGGCCGCCCGGTGCGTGCCCGCGTCGGAGCATGGCGCGGCGCTTCAGGCCTTCCGCGAGCCTCCGTTTGCCTGCGGCGGGTGCGGCAGCGACATCGCGCAGCTCTATTGGGCAGTCATGTTCCGCCGCCGCCTGCCCCAGGCCGGGTACCGGTTCCTGTCGGTTCCCCATCGGCACCGTGGCCTGCCGGTCCCCACCTCCCGCTTCGTCGCAGCCGCACGATCGCTCGGCTCGCCGGTGCATGTGTGGACCATCAACGACGCAGCCACCGCCCGGCGCCTGTGGGCGCGGGGGGTGGCGGGGATCGTGACCAACCTGCCGGAGCTCGTGCTGGACGGGCGCCCCTAGCGGCTACTTCGACCTACCGTCCACCTCGGCCGTGATCTGACTGCCATCGTCGAGATTCGCGATGATCCGGTAAGTACCCGCCGTCCAGTTCTTGGTGCTGAGATTGAAGATGAACTGCCCCGACGACGGCCGGAAATTGATCCCGTCGTCCGCCGGCGAGGTGATCAAGTCCTCGTTGATTGGCGTCTCGGCCGTATTGTCGAGCTTCACCACCGCGATGGTCGCGACGGCGCTGGTGATCGGCGTAGTGCCGTCCGCCTTGAAGAGCTGGAACTTGGTCGGGATGGTCGAGCCGATCTTGAAGCTGCTCCGGTTACCGGTCGTCAGGTTCGGATTGATCGGTTGCAGGAACGAGTGTCCGGCCGCCACGTTGTAGAGCACCTTCATTGCCCCCGCACCGCTCGCCGTCGTGAAGTTCGGGTCGCTCCCATTGTAGGAGAGCGCGACGGTCAGACCGGTCCCGCTCGGCGGGAACGCCGACGTAGTGAACGTGGCGGTGAAGTTCCCGCTCGCCTGGATCGTGGCCGGCTGGGTCTGGCCATTGACCGTGATGGACGCCGCGCCCGAGGGGAATACCGTCGCGGCCGTTCCCAGGTACTTGAGGTTGCCGCTCACGGTGCTCGAGCCCTGGCCCACGACCACGTTCGGGATTGCCAGACTGTTGAACGAAGGCGTGGCCTTCTGCACCGTCAATCCCCCGTTGACCAGCACCACCTCGTAATTGCTCAGCACGCCGCTGGGCGAGCCCGAGACCTCGGGAATAATCGGGTACGGGCTTCCGGACACTCCGGTTGTCGGCGTCACCAGGGCCAGCCCGCCGGTCGCGATGTACGCGGTGTACGTCGCCGAGATGTTATCGCTGAACTTGACGCCCACGATGCTGCCGGTCAGGGGGGCCGGGACGGCATTCCCGAACGTCTTGCTGGTGCTGTTCGCCGTCACCGTGAGCGTGGCCTGAGTGATCGCCAGGCTCGCTGGAGTGAAGGCGAGCGCGTAGTTCCCGCCGGCCGTCAGCGTGCCCTGGTTGATGGCATACGGACTACCCGGGACAGTCTCACCCGCCAGGCGGAACAGGCCGCCGGTGAAGGCATCGCCGCCGACCAGCGAGCCGCTGGTGAGATGATAGGTGAGCGACGGATCGGCATTCCCGTAAACCTTGGTCTTGGCGTCGGCCGCCACCGCGATCGGCCGCTGGCTGATGGAGGCGGTCGTCGTGGCCGTTGCCGGGACCAGCGCGTAGTTGCCCGCGTCGCCGCCCGAGAGGCCGAATCCGCTGGCCGTCACGCTCTTGGTCGTGCCGACGTTCTTGTCCGCGAAGCTGGCCGTGCCGTCGCTCAGGCTCACGTCATCGCTCAGCAGCACACCGGTGAGGCTGCGGGT
This sequence comes from Gemmatimonadales bacterium, assembly GCA_036265815.1. Lineage (NCBI taxonomy): Bacteria > Pseudomonadati > Gemmatimonadota > Gemmatimonadia > Gemmatimonadales > Gemmatimonadales bacterium. The sequence continues at coordinate 37,760 of DATAOI010000074.1, read as the reverse complement.
GAGGATCGCCGCGACGGGGGTGCCGTCGTAGACCTTGTCGCTCGCGGTGATATGCGGCGCGAGGGCCGCCTGGGTGATGCTCGCCGTGGTCGAAGCGGTGCTGTTGGTCGGGTCATAGTTGCCGGCGTCGGCCCCGCTGATCCCGATGCCACTCACGCTCACCGGCTTCCCGTTCCCCACGTTCTTGGTATCGAAGTTCGCGCTGCTGTAGCTCAGCGTGATGTCGTCGCCGGCGACCCGGTTGTCACCCAGCGTGACCGTAGCCGCGGTGGTGGCGTCATACACCCGATCATGCCCGGTCGCCGTCGCCACAAGCGGCCGCGTCGTGATGTCGGCGCTAGTTGTGGCGCTCGTCGGATCGAGGACGTAGTTGCCCGCGTCGGCGCTGGCCAGAGTGAAACCGGTTCCCGTCACGTTCTTGCCAGTTCCGACGTTCTTGTCCCCGAAGCTGGCCGCACCACCGGTCAGCGTCACGACGTCACTGGCCAGGATGCCGGTGAGGCTTCGCGTCGCGATGGTCGCCGCGCTGGTCCCGTCATACACCTTGTCGCTGGCCGTGATGTGCGGCGCCAGGGAGGCCGGAGTGATGTCGGCCGCAGCGGCGGTGGTCGTGTTGCCGAGCTGATAATCGCCGGCGTCCGCGCCGCTGCCGATCGCGATGCCGATGACGCTCACCGGCTTGCCGTTCCCGACCTGCTTGTTGACGAACGTCGCGCTGCCATAGGTAACCGAGAAGACGTCACCCGCTACACGATCATCTTGCAGCGTGACGGTGGCCGCGGTGGTCGCGTCGTAGACCTTATCATGCCCCGTTGCGGTCACCGCGAGGGTGCGTGCAGTAATGTCGGCCGAGGCGGTCAGTGTGCTGGAGGCCAGCTCGTAGTTTCCGGCGTCGGTCCCGGCCAGGCTGAAGCCGGTCCCGGCCACCGTCTTGCCCACGCCCACGTGCTTGTTGGCGAAGCTCGAGCTGCCGCCGCTCAGGCTCACGTCGTCAGTTCCGATCACCCCGGTGAGCGTGCGGGTCGCGATGGCCGCCGCCGGGCTGCCGTTGTAGACCTTGCTGGCCGCCGTGAAGTGGCCGGTCACCGTGGCCGGCATGATGTCGGCCGTGGTGGCCACGGTCGTCGAGGCCAGGACATAGTTTCCGGCGTCGGTGCCGCTCAGGGTCAGTCCCGAGACGGTGATGGTCTTCCCCGTACCGACGTTCCTGTCGTCAAAGGTGGGGGTGCCAGAGCCGAGCGTGAGCGCGTCGCCGACTACCCGATCGTCGCCCAGCGTCACGGTCGCGGCCGCGGTGCCGTCGTAAACCTTGTCCTGCGCCGTGGCCGTGGCTGTGAGCGTGCGCACCGTGATGTCGGCGGTCGTGGTGAGCGTCGAGGAGGCAAGGACGTAATTGCCTGCGTCCCCACCCGAGAGCCCCAGGCTCGTCGCGGTCACCGTTTTTCCAGAGCCCACCTGCTTGTCCGAGAACGTTGGTGTCCCGCCGGTCAGCGACACGTTGTCGGTCCCGATGACGCCGGTCAGCGTGCGGGTGGCCAGAGTGGCCTGGTCCGTCCCGTCGTAGACTTTGTCGTTCGCGGTGATGTGCCCGGCCACGGTGGCAGGCGTGATGCCGGCCGTCGTAGTGAGCGTACTGGATGCCAGCAGGTAGTTCCCGGCAGCCGCACCGGCCAGGCTGAAGCCGGTTCCGGTGACGGTCTTACCAGTGCCCACGCTCTTGCTGCCGAAGCTGGCGCTGCCGCCGGTGAGTGACACGGCCTCGCCGCTCACCACCCCCGTGAGGGTGCGGGTGAGGATGGTAGCGCTCGTCGTGCCATCGTAGAGCTTGTCGCTGACCGTGAAGTGGCCGGTCACCGTGGCGCTGGTGATGTCAGCCGTGGTAGTGACGGTCGTGGACGCGAGGACGTAGTTCCCGGCGTCGGCCCCGGACAGAACGAGGGTGGTTGCCGTCACCGTCTTCCCCGTCCCGATGTCTTTGGTATCGAACGTGGCGTTGCCGCCCGTGAGGGTGACTGCGTCGCCTGGCAGCACGCCCGTGAGGGTACGAGTCGCGAGGACCGCTGCCGTGGTCCCATCATAGCCCTTGTCGTTGGCGGTCACATGACCCGTCAGCGTCAGCGGGGTGATATCCGCAGTGGTGATGGCGAACGTCGCGGAGAGCACGTAGTTGCTGGCGTCCGTTCCCGCCAGCGTGAAGCCGGTTCCGCTGACAGTCTTGCCGTTGCCGGCCGTCTTGCTATCGAAAGTTGCCGACCCGCCCGTGAGAGTGACGTCATCGGTGCCCACCACGCCGGTCAGGCTCCGGGTGACGATCGTGGCCGTGGTGGTGCCGTCGTAGGCCTTGTTGCTGACCGTAATGACCGGAGTCACGGTCGCAGTGCTCACGGTGAGCGTATTGGTCCCGTTCGAGGCCGTGAAGCCGGCGTCTCCCGCGAAGCTGGCGGCCACGCCGGTGGAATAGACGCCAGCGTCGATCGCGGCGAGGCTCGCGGCCGCGATAGAGGCCACGCCCGAGGCGTTGGTGGTCGCGGAGCCCGCGCTCGAGCCGTTCAGGCTGAAGCCGATCGACTTGCCCGGCACTGGATTGCCGCCCGAGGTCAGCGTAGCCGACAGCGCGGCCGTTGCACCGTAGATGCCGGAGGCCGGAGCCACCGTGAGCACCGTGGCCGGGGCCCTCACCGTGTGCGCCGCCGTGGCGCTGGTGCTGGCCGCGAAGCTAGCATCGCCCGCGTAGGCGGCAGTCAACGTGCGCGGGCCGCTCCCGGTGAGCGTGATCGAGCAGGTGCCGGCCGCCACCGTGCCGGTGCACGTTTCCGTCCCGCCGCTCGCGCTTACCGTCACGTTCCCGCCTGGCGTCCCGCTGCCCGGCGGGCTGGCCGTCACGGCGAAGTTGACCGCGACCGGCTGCCCGGCATCCGATGGATCGGGCGTGTCGGAGGTGATCGTCGTGCTGGTCGCGGCCTTGTTGACCGTCTGGGTGAAGCTGGCCTCGCTGGGGCCGAACGAACCGCTGCCGTCGTAGCAAGCGAGGACGCTATGAGCTGCCACTGACAAATTGTTGGCCGTGTAGGTGACCACTCCAGCCGCGCTCGGCGTCTGGTTGCTCTGGAGGCTGGTGCCAGGCGTGGTGCAGGTGCCACCCTCGATGAAGCTGATGCTGCCAACCGTGATGGGCGTAGCGCCGTTCTTCACGGTAGCGGTAAGCGTGATGGACTGGCCGAACACCGACGGGTTGACCGAGGAGGTCAGCGTCGTGGTGGAGAGGGCCTGGTTCACGGTCTGGGTCGCGATGACCGTGCTGGTACTGCTCGCGAACTTGGGAGCCGATGGCGCGTCGGGGGTGTACACGGCGGCCACTGGATGGGCGCCCACCGCAAGCGAATTGGTGCTGCCGCTGGCGGCCACACCAGCGGACAGCGTAACCGGCGAGCCGAAGTTCGAGCCGTCGATCTTGAACTGGATGGAGCCGGTCGGCGTCCCGGTTCCCGCCGGACCGCTCACCGAGGCGCTCAGCGAGATCGACTGCCCGAAATTGGACGGGTTCACCGAGGACGACAGTACGGTGGTCGTACTCGCCGGATCCACCGTGTGGCTGAAGTTCGGGGAGGTGCTCACGTCGAAGTTGGCGTCGCCGGAATAGACCGCCGTGATGGTGTGGGCACCGCCCGTCAGCGTGGAGGTACTCACCGAGGCGGTACCACCCGAAATGGTCTGCGGAGCACCCAGGTTGACCCCACCATCTTTGAACTGCACCGTGCCGGTAGGGCTGGGCCCGCCCGCCACCGTGGCTGTGAAGGTGACCGACGCGCCGAAGGTGGAGCTCGCGGGGCCGCTCACGGTCGTGGTGCTCGCCCGCTTCACCACCAGGGTCGTCGTGGCGGTCTGGGTGATGCTGGTCGAGCAGTCGTTGCCGCTGCCGCCCGTGCCAGTGGCTCGCACGACGATCGTGCTGGTGCCGGTCGCAACCGCTCCCGTGGTGTTCACGGTCAACAGGCTGAACTGATTGCCGCTGGAGGTACCCGTCAGGGTGCTGGGCACGAGCGTCGAGCTGGCACCTGACGGGAGCCCTGAGACCGAGAGCGCCACCGTGCAGCTCCCGTTGCCGTTGAATCGGACCTGCACCGAGTTCGAGGCGACGGTCCCGTAGGTGGCCGAGCCTGGCGGGTTGAGCGGGGTCGGGCTCTGGGTTCCTAGGATGGTGACGCTGTTGAGCCCGGTGTTGTCCGTGAACGTCGCCTGCGCGGTCCGGCCGGACGTCTGGCCGGTGGCGGTCAGCGTGAAGCGAACACCGATGGCGGCCGAATCAATGGCGAACTGCTGGTCGAGAATGTGCCCCGCGTCATCGGCCACGGTGGTCAGGCTGACTTCGGGGTGAACCGACGGACTCGCGTCTTCCTGGATCACCAGCCGCACCGTCTCACCGGGCTCCCATCCCGCGCCAGTCACGATCACGGTGTCGGGGGGGAAGTAGTCTTCCCGGTCGGTCTGCACCGTGGCGATGTTCGGATCGCTGGGCTCGCCGGCTATCGTCGCGAGCACGACCGCGCTGGTGCGGCCACCGGTCGCGTCGGAGCTGGTGCCGGCGGCGGGCAGGAGCGCAAACGTCGCCATGTTGGTGTAACCGATCTGCACGCCCCCGCTGGTCAGGATGGCCGAACCCGCCTGCGTGAGTACTTGGACGTTCGAGTAGACTGTAAACGTGCTGTCCGCGGCCACCGATGCGCTGGAGATAGCGCCCAGCCAGCCATACCTCAACGACATCTCATCCGAGTTGTCTTGCAGCACCACGACGCCCGGCCCATGGCTCCCCGCCGAGTCGGGCCGCACCCATCGCGCCAGATTCCGGATCAGGTTGTCCTTGGCCGTCCGGTTGGTCGAGCCCACGTCCGGCGTTCCCGACCAGACCGCCACCCGCCCCATGAACGCCTGCTTGATCCGTGCGGCGATCGTCGGATCGCGCAGCAGGGCGTAGGGTGTGGTGCCCGCGCCATCCGCCAGCGACGGCACCAGGAGGACGGCGTAGCCCGCGAGATCGACCGTCGCCAGATCCATCGTGCCCTGAGTACCGTCATAGGCGCCGTCGATGCCGCCCGGAAAGAGGGTCGTGTCGGCGCCAAGCGCGGCGACGATCGCGCCGCAGCCGGCGGCATCGATCGAGACCGGGCAATAGACCAGCGCTTTCTGGGCGGCCAGCGATGCTGGAAGGCTGAGGCCAGCGGCGAGCGCGAGTGCCGCAACCCAGGCACGGGTGATTTTGGACATGGTCGATCCGGTGGAAGGAGGCGGCTATTCGCAGGCGTCGGCGATCACGGCGTTGAGCGAGAGCTCCCTCGACTTGAGCCCTTCCAGCTCCTTCGCCGTCTTCCACACCAGCTCGGCCCGCTTGACCTGCGCGAGCTGCCGCTGGTACGACGCGCACACGGTCGACCGCCCCTTGGAGCTCACCGAGAACGCCGCCTTGTTGGCCGGCGTCTTCACGGTCCGCGTGACCGGCCGTTCCTTGAGGATGTTGTCGGCGCAGCCCCCGACCGCGAGCGCGGCGAAGGCGAGGACCAGGACTCGGGCGCGGTTCATGACCATTCTCCTGAGTGACGGACGAGGACGCCCTCAGGGCGGGCGCGGGGGCCGAGCGTGCCTCCGGCTACGCCTTGCGGGCAGTGCGACGCGGCGCTCCCCTGCCCGGGGAACGGACCGCGTGTCGAGCGTTGATTAGAGATTGAGCGGTGGGGACTAATGCACGGGTGATGCCAATTGTTTCAGGCGTTGCATCTACGTGCAGGGCCGAGAGCTAGCGGGGTGACGCTGGTGTAGCACCGATCCGGCAGCGGTAACGAGACCACAACATGAATGCACGGCGTCGCGCTGTGGCCGAGGTGCGGGCGATAACAGACAGCCGGCCCACGCTGCTCAACGGGGCCGGCCGCACCTTACCGATCGAGCGCGGCCGTCGCTACGGCTTCTCCACCGGCAGCCGCACCGCGTTCCCCCACTCGGTCCACGATCCGTCGTAGTTGCGCACCTTGTCGAACCCCAACAGATAGGTGAGCGCGAACCAGGTGTGCGACGAGCGCTCGCCGATCCGGCAGTAGGCGATCGTCTCCTGGTCCTTCTTGAGGCCGTTGTCCTCTTCATAGAGCTTCTTGAGCTCGCTTGCCGAGCGGAAGGCGTGGGTCTCCGGATCGACCGCCTTTGCCCATGGAATGCTCTTGGCCCCCGGAATGTGGCCCCCGCGCAGGCAGCCTTCCTGGGGATACTCGGGCATGTGGGTCTTCTCGCCCCGGTACTCCTCCGGGCTCCGCACGTCGACCAGTTGGCCCTTGCTCTTGAGGTGCTGCAGCACCTCGTCCCGGAAGGCACGGATCCGGCTGTCACTCCGCTCGCCGATGGTGATGTTCCCCTCGGGATACTTGGGAGCGTCGGTGGTGAGCTTGCGCCCCTCGTCCACCCAGCGGAGCCGGCCGCCGTCCAGGATCTTCACGTTGGTCACCCCGAAGAGCTGCAGCACCCACAGCGCGTAGGTGGCCCACCAGTTGTTCTTGTCGCCGTAAAAGACGATCGTCGTGTCGTTGTTGATCCCTTTGGAGCGGAGCAGCTTCTGGAGCCGGTCGCGGTCGACGTAGTCGCGCACGACCGGATCGTTGAGATCGGTGGTCCAGTCGATCTTCACCGCTCCGGGAATGTGACCGGTGTCGTAGAGCAGGATGTCCTCGTTCGACTCCACCAGACGCACTTTGGGGTCGGTGAGATGGGCCGCGACCCAGTCGGCCGACACCAGGACCTCGGGATGGGCGTAGCCGCGCTGCTCGATCGGCGTGACCGGCGGCGCCGCCTGTGCTGTGGCCATGATCTTCTCCTTGAGCAAAACGGCCGCACACCCGGAAGGGAGTGCGGCCGGCCAGACTCGATGATGCGCGATTCCAGCGTGAGGCCGGCGCCTACCCTCCGGTGCGGGACCGGACGGTACAGCCGCGGATGCGCGGCATGGACCGCGTACACAGGTGGCGAGGCATGGGGAAAACTTACAGGCCGCCCGCGCGGACTGTCAACCGGGCGCTGGCGGGGGCCGGACGTTCACCAGGTCCCGGAGGGAATCTCCGCGGGCCGGGCGGGGGCCAGCCGGCGACGCTGCACCCCCGCGTAGAGCGAGAGCCATCGCTCGGTGATTCGGCTCCAGTCCAGGGTGGCCTTGGCCTTGAGCCGATTGCGCCGACCCATCTCGCGCCGCAGCTGCAGATCGGCGGCCAGACGCGCGATCGCGTCGGCAATCGCCCGGACGTCCCCGGGGCGGACCAGCAGCCCGTTGCTGCCGTGCTCCACCAGCTCCGGAATGGCACCCACCGAGCTCCCCACGATCGGCAGACCCGAAGCGAGCGCCTCTGCGAAGCCGCTGCCGGTGAACTCCGCCGCAGGCGCCACGGTGAAGAGGTCCGCCGCCCGGTACCGCTCCGCCAGGTCGGCCGAGCCGACCGGGGCGCGGAAAATGACCTCCTGGGCGACGCCGAGCTTCGCCGCCAGTGCACGAAGCCTCGATTCCTCGGGGCCCGTCCCCACGATCTCGAGCTCGAAGCGATCCCGTTCCAGCAGCGCCAGCGCGTGAAGCAGATCGGCCACCCCGCCGTGCGCTGAGAGCCCGGCGACGGCGAGACAACGGATCCGGGTCGAGCGGCTCCGCCGAAAGGTCCGCACCGGATGGAAGCGGGCCAGATCGACACCGCCCTGCACCACCGAGTAGCGCAGGTTGGCCGAGCCGCGAAGCGCCAGATGCCCCAGGCTCTCGGAGGCCGCCACCAGCCGGTCGGCGCGACGCCAGGTCCAGCGGTGAAAGGGGATCAGCAGCACGCGGGCGAGCCGCTCAGTCGGGCCGCGCGGACCGACATCATCCGCCCGATGCAGGGAGACGATGACCGGTACATCCCCCAGGTTGAGCAGCGGGAGCAGTGCCGCGGTCGGGGCTGATAAGAAGAGATGGACCAGGTCGTACGGCGCGCCCCGTGTCAGCCGCCTGAGCAGCGGCAGCGCCGCAAGCAGGTAACCCGGGCCGCTCTTCACCCGGTGCACCGTGAGCAGCCCTTCCTCCGATGCTCCGCCGTTCCACAAGACCTGGGATTCGGTGGTGCTGCGCTCACCGGTGGTCACGACGTCCACCATGAGTCCGCGCGAGGCGAGGCCCCGCGCCAGCGCCTCACTGATGGCGCCGGCGCCGCTCGGGCGCGGAGGGCAGTCGTAGTCGAGCAACAGCACACGCATGGCGAGCCACCGTGGGCGATCGGGTCGAGACAGATTGGTTCTGATGGTGCCTCGATCAAAGGCAAGACACACGCCACCGGCAGTGTGGTGCCATCGACCGCCGGGTAGAATCCCTGAGCCGAGGGGCAAACGGCTGAGTGGGGACGATTTAGATGGAGCGGCGCGAACCGGCGGGACTGGACCTACACAGCCAGGTGTGGAATTTCCGTGTTGCGCCCCGGCGACAGCGCCAGCAGTGCCTCGACCTCTTCGGCCGCCGCGCTCTGGGCCAGTGCATCCTCCTGCAGCTCACGGGTGAGATCGGGCAGCGTCGGATCGCTCGCGTCCGCCAGTTCGGCGCTCTGGCTCTGCAGCTTGCCAAGGACCGTCATCGCCTCGAGCAGCCGCTGGACCAGAGCATCGCGGATTCGCTCGCAGCGCGCCAGCGCGTCCAGCCAGCCGGGCGGGAAAACGGCGAACCGCTCACGCTGGCGCTCGAATCGGCTCAGATTCTCGTCCAGCTGTGCCAGGTCCGACGCCGCGGAGCACGCGGAGATGAGCAGGTCGGTGAGGGCGGCCGCCAATCCGCGATCGTCGCCGGTGCGCTCCAACCGCGCAAAGAGCGCGCGACCCGCGCGCACCAGATCGGCCAGCAGGCCGCGCGCGGTGCCGGGCGGCACCTGGGCCAACGTACGCAAGACTTCCTCTTCGACCGTTCTGGGGAGGTCGTCCCGGCGCGGCGACGGTGTGACGGCAGGCGTACGCGCGCCCCTCTCGGCACCTACCAGCATCAGCACGCCGAAGAAGGGGCTGGTCCAGAGCAGCACCGGCTCCGCCAGAGAGCCCGCGACGGCCCCTCCCAGCAGCACCGCGGAGACGAGCGCGTAGAGACCCGTCGGGACCGCGCGCCATGCGTGGGCCACCGGCAGCGGGTGAGCGGCCAGCTCCCGGCGCTCGAGCTCGTCGACCAGGCGTGGCGCGCTTACCGCGGCGACCCGAAAGAGCGGGCGTTGTCCCGAGGCCACCGCCTCCGCCTCCGAGCCCTCCAGGTCGGGGAGCACCAGAGCCAGGCGGAGCGCCATGGCGCGCCGCTCGCTTGCGCTGGCGGGGCGCCGCAGGAAGACCAGCGTATCCGCCATCCCGGCCGACCCGCCGCCGCACGCAGGACACAAGCCGATGGCCAGCGGATCGGGACCGTTGCACAGGATGCAGGTCTCGCCCCCGCCGGTGACTAGCAGACCCGCCGCGCCCGGCCGCGCCAGCGCCAGATCCAGCGCGGCCGCGGTGGGGAAGCGGTCCTCGACGGCCGCCGACGTGGCGCGGGCGATCACCTGGTCGAGCCACTCCGGCACGGTGGGCTTGACCGTCCGTGGATGGTATCCGTCGGCCGAGGAGGTCGGCGGAAGCGAACCGGAAGGCCGCTCGGGAAGCTCACCCGTGAGCGCGTAATAGAGGGTGAGGCCGAGCGCGTAGACGTCCGCCCGCGCATCGCCCCGGCGCCCGGCGAGCACCTCGGGCGCGGTATACGCCAGGGTGCCGGCCAGCGCGCCGGTCCCGGTGACGCCGAGCTGGCCATCGAGCTTGGCCGAGCCGAAATCGGTCAATCGGGCGCGCCCGTCGGGATCGAGCAGGATGTTCTGCGGCTTGACGTCGCGGTGGAGAATCCCGCGCCGGTGGGCCGCCGTCAGCGCGGCGGCGACGTCCCGGCCGGCCCGGACCGCGGCGTCGCCGTCCAGTACGCCGCGCTCCCGTACCCGCACCTGGAGATCCGGCCCGGCGACGTACTCCATGACGATGAAGCTCCACGGCCCTTCTTCGAGGAAATCGAAGACCGCGACGATGTTGGCGTGCGACAGGGCCCGCACCGCCTGGACCTCGCGGCGCATCCGCTCGCGCGCCACCTGCGCGGCCGCCGGCGGCGGCACCAGGAGCTTGAGAGCAACCTCGACCTGCAGCTCGCGGTCACGCGCCAGATACACCACCGAGTAGCCGCCCCGGCCGATCTCGCGGACGATCTCGTAGCGTCGGCAGAGGACCGCGCCCGGCGCGAGGTAGGTCGACTCGGTCACCGCGAGCCGCTCATGCGGCCGAGCACGTCCTCAGCGTTCTTGCGCCAGCCGTCTTCGCTGCTGTACAGCTGGAGGAAACGCTCCAGGTGGGTCCGGGCGAAGTCCCGCTGGCCCAGAATGTATTCCGACATCCCCGCGTGGTAGAGCGCCATGTAATTGCCCGGCTGATAGCTCACCACCAGCCGCATGATCGGTCCGGCCGACTGGTCGTCCCCCGCGTCGGCCACCGGATGTCCGATCGCGAACACGATACCCGCGGCCTGGCTGCGGTCCCGCGATGAGAGGCGGTCGATCACCTCCTGGGCCCGCTCGATCTTGCCGGCCAGCGCATAGCAGGCCGCGCTGTACCCCGCCCCCTCCACCCCGCTCGGGGCCGGGAGCTGTTGCTGTCGGACTTCCACCTCGACCGAATTGCAGAACGGCTTGACCTGGGAGAACCATTCGCCGGCCGCGCCAGCGTATGGTGCGGCAGCGTTGTGCGGCTCTCCGCCTCCGGGCGCTACCAGGCGCGCCGGGGCCCTGGACTTTGCCAGGACCAGGCCGCAAAGCGCCACATAGCTCCACCCGGCGGCGTAGAGTACCCGATGCATGGACCCTCTCGATGTGGACGGTTTGGCTCAGGATGGGGCAATGTCCATGCCCCCGCAAGACGGGGGATGCGGCAGCCGGGCGTCCTGTGACACCGCGTAGAGGTACTGGTCGAGGATTCGCCCGTCCTTGTACACGGCGCGCCGGAGCCGCCCCTCCAGCGCGTACCCGGCTCGCTCGAGCACCCGGAAGGAGGCCGGATTGGTCTCGAACACCAGGGCGTAGATCCGACAGAGCTCGAAGGTCCGGAACGCGTACTCGGTGAAGCGGGAGACCGCCGCGGTCATGATCCCCCGGCCCCAGTACGCCTCACCCAGCCAATAGCCCAGCTCCGCCGAATAGCGGGCCACGTCTTCCTGCAGATCGAGTCCGATTCCGCCGACGGCCTCGCCGGCCACGTCGATCGCGAAGTGGGTCTCCGGCAGGTCGGAGGTGGCCCGCACAATCCAGGCGTCGGCGTGCGCTCGGGTATAGGGGTGCGGGAAGCGATCGCGCACGGTGCGCCAGATGTTCCGGTTATCCGCCTCGCGCACCAGGCTCTCCTCGTCACCAGGGCGCCAGCTCCGGATCCGGCTGGAGGGGAGATCGAGCTGCATCAGGCGGCGGTCATGGTCGTGGTTTCTGGGAGGCCAACATGGGTATCGGATCCCCGCGGTCATCCCGAGGAGCGGAGCGACGAAGGATCTTGCCCGCGGTGCCGGACCGTCGCCGTGGAGGTCCGCTCCGGGGGAGAAGATCCTTCGCGCCAGTTGGCCCTAACCGCAGCGAATGGGCTCGGGATGACCGATGGGCGCTCGGGCTCGTTCTATCCAACCAATGTAACGTCCGGCGCGAGCGGCAACGCCCCGGAAGGTTACATCCGGAAGAGATAGCTCATCTTGAGGAAGAACCCGTCGTCCGCCCGGCGCAAGCCGGTCCGCGACGAATCGACCGGGTCGACCGGATCCCGCAAGGTGCTCCCGTACCCCGCGAAGAGGACGGTGCCGGGCGTGGGCTGGTAGGAGAAGAGCAGGTCGCCACGGAACGAGCGGTGGTTGAACGGCGTGGTCCGCACGAAGTCGCCCACCACCGGGTCGTAAATCAGGATCGGCGCATCGGTGCGGCTGTCGTCGCGGAGCGCGTCCTGCCGCTCGCTCCGATACTCACCCACGACCCGGAGGAAGATCGGTCGCGACAGCTGATACTCCATCTTGAGCCGGGGAATCCGCTGCAGATTCACGGTGCTCCCATCGGTCCGCCGGCCCACCCACTGGACCTGGTACCGGCCCTCGAAGCGGAGCTTGTCGGTGGGTCGCCAGTCCAGGTTGAGGTCCAGCCATGCGATCGAGCCGGAGGCCCACTCGTAAAAGTTCTCGTCGTGGCCCCAGATCACGAAGACGCTGCCACCGAATTGGGCGAACTCCGGCGTGTTCAGCGTGAGCACGTAGTCGCGGTTGGGGATCCGGCGCTGGCCCACGAACGGCACCGTGTCGACGCCGCTGCCGTCGGCCCGCGGGCGCTCGAGCCGGTACCCGGTGTACACCTCGGCGGGATAGCCGAACGCCTCGTTGAGGACCGACGCGCCCACCTGCCAGCCGCCGCGCAGCGTGGCGTTGGTGTTGACGTGCGCCTTCTCCTCCTGCATCCCCTCCGATTCGCCGAACTGGCCGTAACGGTACAGGCCGTCCAGGTTGAGGTCGACCGTGACGTTCTCCAGCAGCCCCCCGCTCTTCCCGTACAACGTGACTCGGGGATTGACGTTGCCACGCACCAGCCCGGGACGGGAGAAGAAGCCGCTCCGCGCGCGGAAGTCGGGGTCGCTGCCGCTCATCGAGATCCGCCCGCCGAAGGTGTGGCCGTTCCGGTCCACCCGGGCGAGCCAGAGCGGCGCCGTCGTGGTGATCCCGCTGGTCCGCGTCCGGCTCCCGGCCACCTGGAACAGCGCGCTGTAGATCTCCCCGAACACCAGCCGGCCATCCACGCCGCCCACCCGGTTGTAGTCGCCGCCGTCGACCCGATCGGTATACGCCAGCCCCACCCGGGAGTGGCCGCCGATCCCGCGCTGAAGTCGCACCAGGTTGTAGACCGGATGATCCTCCCCCGACCGCGACACCTCCCGCTCGTCCACCGCCGAGAGGAGCGCGATGTCGGTGCCTAGTCCCGTACCGGTGAGCTTGACCGCGGCCACCGGCTGGACGATGCGCCGGGTATAAATCAGGCTATTGGGGGTGTTGAACTGCTCGACACCGTCGAGGAAGAACGGCCGCTTCTCGGACAGCAAGATCTCGTTCCGAGGATCGAAGTTGAACTGGCCGGCGTCGGACTCCACCTGGGAGAAGTCCGGGTTGGCCGTGCCGTTGAGATTCAGGTTGTTGGTGATGCCCCACCTGAGGCTGCCCCCCAGCTCGGGACTCCCCCCGCTGTAGTCCCATCCGGTGGCACCCGGTGTTCCCGTGGTCTTGGAGGTGACCGAGGGCGTGAGCTCCAGCACCAGGCCACGGCGAAGGTCGGTGAGTCCGAGCAGGTGACCCGACTGCGCCAGGAACGAGGCGCTCGCGCGCTTGGCCGGGGTCCAGGAGTCTTCGACACCGGAGTGCTGCACCCGGCGGGTGACGTTGATGCCCCAGCGCTGCTCCCGCGCCGGCTGAAAGCGGAGGCTCTTGAAAGGGACCCGCACCTCCACCACGTACCCGCCCCCGGTAAGCCGCCCCTTCGACTCGTAGACGAAGTCCGGACGCAGGTCCGCGCTCTCCCGATTGACCACCGAGTTGTTGAAGCCGTTTCCCGAGGTCGATCCGGTCTCGATCAGCGCGCCGTCCGACTGGATCCCGAACGGATTCACCGCCAGCACGGTGGCCTGGCGCGCGTCGTTGAAGGTGCTGAGCAAAATCTGGATGTAGTCGTCGGAGGCGATCTTGTCGCGGTCCGCCAGGGTCGCGTGAACCGCGCCGTGCGCCTCGAACGCGCGGATGCCGAAGTAGATCGCGCCCGGCGAATACCAGACCAGGACCTCGGTCGAATCCACCGAGGGAATTCCGTCCGAGGGCGAGAACTGACTGAAGCCGGTGAGCAGGGCCGCCTCGCCCCAGACCGCCTCGTCGAGCACGCCGTCCACCTTCACCTGGACGTCCACTCGCGGCGGCGTGACGTCGAGCCGGCCCTGCCGGCCGTTGTACACGCTGGCCGGATCGGTTCCACCCAGGTGCAGCATCAGCAAGGTCAGGAACATGGATCCGGTCGCGGAGGTTGGTACCTGGGCCTACGCGGCGGTCGGGGCCCTGGTTTCGGCTCGGCCGAACGTCCGATCGCCGGGTCCCCCGTTCGGCCGATGCCTGGGAGCCCTGAGGGGGACATCGTTGGGTCAGCCGGCGGATGCATCCCGCATTCGCCGTGACCCTCGGAGGACCGCATGACAGCATCTTCTTCCGGCCAGCCCAGCCTGCTGGCCGGTCTCTCCCGCGACCTAGCCGCCACCGTCGAGCAGGTGGGCCGCTCGGTCGTCGCCATCCATGGGCGCCGCCGCATTCCATCCTCGGGCGTGGTGTGGCGGCCCGGCGCCGTGATCGCCGCGAGCCACACGATAAGCCGGGACGAAGATCTCAGCGTTACCGTGGCCAGCGGCCGGACCGCGACGGCCACGCTCGCCGGGCGCGATCCAACCACCGACCTCGCGGTGCTCCGGTTGGAGGATGCCGCCGTTCCACCGGTCGAGCGCGGCGACGAGACCGACCTTCAGGTCGGCCGGCTGGTCCTCGCCCTCGGACGCCCCGGCACCCAGCTGACCGCGAGCCTGGGACTGGTGAGCGCGGTGGGTGGCGAATGGCGCACCTGGCAGGGAGGCAAGGTCGATCGCTTCGTCCGGCTCGATCTCTCCATCTACGACGGGTTCTCCGGCGGACCGCTGGTCGAGGTCGGCGGCCGGGTCCTCGGCATCAACACCTCCGGCCTGAGCCGGGCCGTGGCGTTGGCGCTGCCCGTGAGCACCGTCGAGCGCGTGGCCGAACAGCTCCTCACGGCGGGACGGGTGCGCCGCGGATTTCTCGGACTCGCCGCCCAGCCGGTCCAGCTCCCCGAACCGCTCCGGTCGCGGCTAGGGCTCACCGGCCGGATCGGGCTGGTGATCGTGAACCTCGAGGCCGGAGGTCCGGCCGAGCAGGGAGGGCTGCTGCTGGGAGACATCATCGTCACCCTGGACGGGCACGAACTGGGCGACCCCGGGGATCTGCTGGCCGCCCTCGGTCCGGAGCGGGTCGGCCAAGGCGCCGCGGTACAACTGGTCCGCGGGGGTGAGGCCCGCACTGTCACCGTCACCGTTGGCGAGCGCCCCGCCCGCCGGGGCCGGTGAGCGTGCTCGCGCTCGAGCTGGGCGCCGCGCTCGCGGGAGTGGCCGACCTGCTTCGCCGGGCGACGGTGCAGGTCCAGGTCGGTGCCCGCGGAGAAGGCTCGGGTGTGCTCTGGCGAGCAGATGGGCTGGTGCTCACCAACGCCCACGTGGCGCCGGCGGACGGCGCGCGGGTCCGGCTCTCGGACGGACGAATCGTCGAGGCCTGGCTGGTGGCGCGCGACCCGGAGTGCGATCTCGCGGCCCTGCGGCTCCCGCCCGGCGAGTACCCGGTGGCCGAGCGGGGGGACGCGGCCGCGCTCCGTCCGGGCGAGCTGATCCTGGGGTTCGGCCATCCGCTTGGGGTGCCCAACGCGCTGAGCCTCGGCGTGGTTCACCGGGTCCTGCGGGATGACGCCGGGGCGCCGCGCTGGATTCAGGCGGATGTGCGATTGGCGCCGGGGAATTCCGGTGGCCCCCTGGCAGACGTGTACGGCCGGGTACTCGGGCTCAACACGCTGGTAGCCGGCGGTCTCGGCTACGCGGTGCCGGTGCCGGTCATCTCGCGCTTTCTCCAGCGCGCCGGCCCACCCGCTCCGGGAAGACGCGCCGCGTGACCCGAGTCGTGATCGCCGCCGCCTCACCCGCCGTACGGGCCGGTCTGGCAGCGCTGCTCGCCAATCATTCCGGGTTCACGCTGCTGGAAACGGTGGCGCGTCCAGCGGGCCTGGCGGATCTGGCGGAGACGGTGGAAGCCGACGTCGTTCTCCTCGCCCTCGAGCCGGGCGAGCCGCTCCCGCTGCCGCTCTCCCTGGTACCGGATCGTCTGGGACGCGCACCCGCCGTGGTGGTGCTGGGAGACGAGACGGCTGATGGCTGGGTTGAGCGCGTGCTTCGCTCCGGTGCCCGCGGCGCGCTGGCGAGGACGGTCACGGGGGAGCAGATCGCCGCCGCGGTGGCGGCCGCGGCGGCCGGTCTGGTGGTGCTGCCGGTCGAGCCTGCCGGGAGCGGTGCCCCGCGGCCGGTACTGCGTCCTCCCTCACCCGCGCCGGCCCTCACCCCGCGCGAGATCGAAGTGCTCGGCATGCTGGCCGAGGGGCTGGGCAACAAGATGATCGCGGCGCGGCTGGGCATCTCGGATCACACCGTCAAGACCCATGTCGCCGGGGTCTTCGGCAAGCTCGGCGTGTCCACTCGGGCGGAGGCGGTAGCCAGCGGCGCCCGGCTCGGGCTCATCATGCTGTGAGCGCTACTGGCTCACCGCATCCGAGATCGGGCTCCGCGCGAGCGGCTCCGGAAGATCCGCTACCACGTACGCCATCACCGCCAGCGTCGCGACGCAGCGAGCCACCTCCGCGGCGTTGAGCTTGTCGAGCGTATCGCCCTCGCTGTGGTGGTACCAGAAGTAGCGGGTGTCGTCGGTCTGGATCTCCATCCCCGGCACTCCCCCGTCGACCAGCGTGGTGATATCGGCGGCCGGGCTCTGCCGCTCCCGCTTCACGGCGGTGGCGCCGATCGGCTGCAGCAGCGCCGCGATCTGCTGGACCACCGCCGCGGCCGAATCCGAGCCGGCAAAGACGTAGCCGCTGGGATTGAACACGCCGTTGTCGGACTCCATCGCCAGCACGTGGCGGCTCACCTCGGCGGCATGCGCGTCGTGGTACGCCTGGCCGCCCCTGCCTCCGTTCTCCTCGTTGGTCCAGAGCACCACCCGCACGGTGCGCCGGGGCCGCAGACCGAGCCGCTGGATCAGCCGCACCGCCTCCCAGGCGCTGACCGCTCCGCCGCCGTCGTCCATTGCACCCTGTCCCACATCCCACGAGTCGATGTGGCCGCCGAGCACGACGACCTCCTCCGGTTTCTCCCGGCCCACCACTTCCGCCACCGCGTTGCGCGAGGGTGAATCGGGGAGCGTGCGGGCCCCCATCCGGAGGGTCACGACCACCGGCTCGCCCCGGTCGGCAAATCGGTGGAGCATCATCGCGTCTTCCACGCTGAGCGCCGCCGCCGGAATCTTCCGCGCGGTCGAGTCGTACACCAGGGCGCCGGTGTGCGGACTGCGAATGCTGGCGGAGGCCACCGAACGGATGAGGCAGGCCACTGCGCCGGCCCGCGCGGCGGCGGACGGGCCATCGGTGCGGTATTTCCGGGCCGCAGTGTACTCGGTGAACGGCTCGTCGAAGAGGACGATCTTGCCCCGAGCCTCGGAGGCACGACGCGTGAGCTCGTCGAAGCTGGTCACGAGCAGGACGGGCGCCGTGATGCCGCCTTTGGGCGTGCCGACGCTGCCGCCCAGCCCAAGCATCTTGAGCGCCATCGAGCGCGGCTTCACCAGGTCGGCGGACTCGGCGCCGCGGACCCAGTGGGGCACCATGACCGGCTCGCCGCGCACGTTCTGCAGCCCGTCGCTCTGCATCTCGTGCAGCACCCAGCCAATCGCCGCCTCCAGGCTGGCGGACCCGCTCAGCCGATGACCGAAGGTGTCGACCAGTCGGCCCAGCCGGAGGTAGGCCGCGCTGTCGGCGGTGGCGGCGTGGATCAGACTGTCGGCGATCGCCTGATAGCGCGCCGCGATGGATGGCGTCTGCGCCAGGGCCGGCGCCGGAGCCGTGCCTAGCAGGAGCATCGAACCGGCGACAAGGTGGCGAGTGACTCGAAATGGATTCATCCGTGGTACCATCGAAGAGGTGGAGACCCGCAGGGGCTATATTTCTATCGGGCGCGATGGCGCCCGGATGGACATTCTCGCTGGAGGATGCATGCTGAAGCGCACGTTGGGGTCGCTGGCCACCGCGGTGTTGGTGCTGAGCTCGGTGGCCTCGGCCCAGACTGAATCGGCCGACAAGGAGCCCGTCACCGATGGCCGCAAGCTGAGCCAATGGGTGGCCGACCTCAAGGCCCCGGCCCCGCAGACCAGGAACGCCGCCGCCTATGAGATCTCAGGCCTGGGTCCCGCGGCCGCCGCAGCGGTTCCGGCGCTGATCGAGGCGCTTGACGACCCGGATCCCACGGTCCGCTTTCCCGTCACGGTGGCCCTGGGCGAGATCGGACCCAAGGCCAAGGCCGCCGTGCCCAAGCTCAAGACGATGGTCGACGAGGAGATCAACGACGAGATCGCCGCGGCGGCCCGCCGGGCCATCAGGCGGATCGCCCCCGAGGCCCTGACCGACAAGTAGCAGGGGGCTCACCCGAGCGCCTGGTCGAGATCCGCGACCAGGTCGTCCGGGTGCTCCAGCCCGACCGAGAGCCGGAGCAGGCCCGGTGGAGAGCAAGTGTCCGGCCCCTCCACCGAGGCGCGGTGCTCGATCAGACTCTCAGGTCCCCCCAGGCTGGTGGCCCGGATGAAGAGCCGGGCCCGTCCGGCCACCGCCAGCGCCGGCTCCGCCCCACCGCGCATCTCGAACGACACCATTCCTCCATAGCCCGCCATCTGGCACCGGGCCACCTCGTGACCCGGATCGCTGGCCAGCCCGGGATAGTGCACCACCTCCACCAGCGGGTGCTGGGCCAGGAACGTGGCCACGACGCCGGCGTTCTCGCAGTGACCCCTCATACGGTATGGGAGGCTTCGGAGCCCTCGGAGAACCAGCCAGCAATCGAACGGCGAGGGAACCGCGCCACCCACGGTCTGGATGGTCCGGAGCCGCGCGACCAGCTCGTCCTCACCCGGCGCCACCAGGGCGCCGCCGGTCACGTCGCCATGGCCGCCCAGGTACTTGGTCGTCGCGTGCATGACCAGGTCGGCTCCCAGCGCGAGCGGGCGCTGCAGCACCGGCGTGGCCCAGGTGTTGTCGCATACGCATCGAGCACCGGCGGCGTGGGCCAGCTTCGAGACCCGGGCGATGTCGGTGACGGCGAGGCTGGGATTCGAGGGCGTCTCGGTCCAGATGAGCCGGGTGTGGGGGGTGATCGCACGTTCGACGGCGGACAGGTCGGTCATGTCGACGAAGCTGCTGGCCAGTCCCCACGGCCCGAGCACCTCGCGGAGGAACTTGGCCGTGCCGTAGTACGCGTCCGCGGGAGCGATCACATGGTCGCCCGGTGCCAGCGCCTGGAACACCGCGGCGGTGGCCGCCATGCCCGAGGCAAACGCCAGCGCCACGCCGCCGCCTTCCAGCGCGGCGAGCGCCGTCTCCAGCGAGCGGCGGGTCGGGTTGTCGCTCCGGGCGTAGAGGAACCGGTCCGGCAGGCTGCCGTCCGGGCGCCGGGCGAAGGTGGTGGAGAGGTGAATCGGCGGGGTGACCGCGCCGGTCGACCGATCCGGCTCCTGTCCGGCGTGGACGGCGAGTGTCTCGAGGCGCATCGCTGCTCCTGGGGTTACCGGAGGTCCGCGCCGACCCCCGCATCCACGATCATTTGCAACAGGCTTCGCACCGCCTCGATCCCGTCGAGGCGGTAGCGGGCATGGGTGAGGCCGGGGCCCGTACGGATGGTGATGGCCTCCGGCGGTAGCGCGCCGAAGAGATCCTCGTCCGTCCGATCGTCGCCGATGGCCACCACCGCGGTGGTCGCCAGCCGATCGGGTGGCAGCGGCGGCACGATCCGGCCCTTGTGGATGCCGTGGGGCCGGATCTCGATGACGCGGTTACCGGCCAGGATCTCCACCGGCTGGTTGCTGAGGAGCTGATTCAGGTGAAGCCTGAGCTCGTTGGCGCGCCGCGCGCCGGTTTCCTGGTCCGCCAAGCGATAGTGCCACGCCAGCGCGGCCGATTTGACCTCGATGAGCGAGCCCGGCGTCCGGGCCGTCGTGTCGCGGAGAATCGCGAGCACCGGCTCCCGCCAGGCTCCCCCCACCTCCCCGGCCGCCACCCACTCCATGGTGGCGGGGTCGCGGGACCAGAACCCGTGCTCCGCGTGGAGCCAGACCGGCAGCCCGCCGAGCCAATGCTGGAGCGACTCCCGCGCCCGGCCGCTCACCAGGTGCACCTCGGTGTCCGGCCGGTTGGCCAGCGCGCGGAGCAGCTCGATCAGCCGGCCGTCGGGCCGGGCGAGCTCCGGGGTGGGGGCGTAGGGCACCAGCGTTCCGTCGTAATCCAGCAGCAGCAGCAGGGAATCGGTCTCGGTCAGCCGCCGGAGGACCGCCTTCCGCGTGGCGGCCCCGCCAAGGACCGGTGTTCCGACGGTCGGCCCGGTCGGCCCCGGCACCTCTGCCAGGGTCTCGAGGAACGAGGTGACCCAGCGATGGACGTCGAAGGTTTCCACCCGGGCCCGGAGCGGCGCCAGCCGGGCCCGGCGCTCATCCGCGCTCATCGTGAGCGCCCGATAAAAGACCTCGGCGGCGCCGTCCACGTCGTAGGGGTTGACCGGTACCGCCTCGGGGAGCTCCCACGACGCGCCGGCAAACTCGCTCAGCACCAGGACCCCTTCGCCGTCGGTTCGAGAGGCGATGAACTCCTTGGCCAC
The DNA here is from genome assembly GCA_036265815.1 of Gemmatimonadales bacterium. Classification (NCBI taxonomy): domain Bacteria; kingdom Pseudomonadati; phylum Gemmatimonadota; class Gemmatimonadia; order Gemmatimonadales; species Gemmatimonadales bacterium. The sequence goes on along the minus strand of DATAOI010000074.1, from coordinate 17,174 downwards.
TAGGTTCATCCCGTCGCGCAGCGGGGTCACCAGCATGACATCGGCCGCGCGATAGAGCGCCACCAGGTCGGGCTCGGAGAGCGCCCGGAAGATGTAGTGCACCGGCACCCAGCGCGGGGTGCCGAACGATCCATTGATCCGGCCCACCAGGCCATCCACCAGGGCGCGGAAATCCTGATAGGCCTCGACTCCCGTGCGCGAGGGGACGGCCACCTGGACCAGACGCACCCGCTCCCGCAGCTCGGGATGGGTCTGCAGCATCCGCTCGTAGGCCATCAGCCGGCGGGGGATTCCCTTGGTGTAGTCCAGCCGGTCCACCCCCACCAGGATCCGGACGCTTCCGTCTCCCCGGATCGCCTTCGCCTCACCGTCCACCGCCGGGTCCCGCGCGATTCTCCGGAACGTGGCTGCGTCGATTCCCATCGGGAACACGCCCAGGCGGACCTCGCGTGATGGCAACTGGACCCGGTCGATCTCCAGCGAGTGGCCCAGGATGTCCACCAACGAGGTGGCGAAGTGACGCAGGTAGGCCGGGGTGTGAAAGCCGACCAGGTCGGCGCCGAGCATCCCCTCGAGCAGCTTGTCACGGGCGGGGAGGGTCCGAAAAAGCTCTTCCGACGGGAACGGGATGTGGAGGAAGAACCCGATCCGCGCCTCTGGCAGCCGGCGGCGCAACATCCCGGGCAGGAGCAGGAGCTGGTAGTCGTGAATCCAGATCAGGTCACCCGGCTGATACTGGCCAGCCACGACGTCGGCGAAGGCCTCGTTGACCTCCACGTAGCTTTCCCAGTCGCCCACGTGGAGGGGGATCTGGTCCAGCAGATAGTGGAACAACGGCCACAGCACGCCGTTGGAGAAGCGTTCGTAGTAACGAGTTACCTGGTCAGCGGTGAGCGGAACCGGCACCAGGCGCATGGCGGCGAGCTGCTCGTTCAGCTTGGCCTGCTGCTCCGGAGGAAGGCCTTCCGGCGCGCCGGACCAGCCGATCCAGAGCCCGCCCGACTGCTCGTGGGGAACGGCCAGTCCGGTGGCGAGCCCTCCGGTGCTTCGCTGCACCTCAACCACCCCAGCAGCGGTGCTGACGGTGATGGGCAGCCGGTTGGCGACGATCAGGAGCCGGGGCATCCCTGAAATCTAGTCGGGGCCCTGGTCTGCCGGCCCCCTTTTATGTCACCTTGGCCAGCGCTGGTTGTCCCGGTCGACGTCGGGGAACTCCCGGCCGGGGTCGATCTCGATGCTCTTGACCGGCGGCGCCTTGGCAACCCTGACCGTGGTGCGCTTGGCGCCCCCCAGCCAGACCGTCACCGGGACGGTGAGGGTGTCGGCGTGGCCGCTGGTCCGAGTGACGACCAGCTTGACCGGCATCGGTGCCCGACCCCGGTTCTGCAGCCCGATCTCGAGCGAGTCGCCCACCGTGGTCACGGTGTCGATGGCCTGGTCCAACTTCCAGGTCTCGAAGAACCAGGTCCGCCAGAACCAGGAGAGGTCCTGGCCGGACACGTTGTCGAAGGTGTCGAAGAAATCGTAGGGCGAGGGATGCTTGTACTGCCAGCGGCGGATGTACTCGGTATATGCCTTGTGAAAGGTCTCACGGCCGAGCACCCCACGAAGCGCCACCAGCACGCTGGCCGGCTTGTAGTAGGCGGCCACGCCGTACGCCGGGTAGTTGGGGAAGCGGTCGCCGTGGTGCATCATCTCGACCTCCCCGCCCGCCTCGACCAGGTCGAGGTAGCCCTTCTGGTTCCGGGCCTCGTCGTCGAACCCCTTGAAGAAGTCGGCCATCGACTGGGATTGGTCGAACTGGGTGAGCCCCTCGTCCATCCAGGCGAAGCGCTTCTCGTCGGAGCCCACGATCATGGGAAACCACATGTGGCCGATCTCGTGGGTGGTGACCTCGTAGAGGCCCAGGGTGTCCCACTGGCCTCCGATGCAGGTCATCATGGGGTACTCCATCCCGCCGCACGAGGTGGGTCCGTCCACCGCGGTCATGTGAGGATAGGGGTAGGGCCAGAGGTAGTGGGAGAAGAACTCGATCGAATGGCGCGAATAGCGCGCGCTCTGGTCCCAGTGGCTGGTTCGCGCCTCGGGACGCCAGAGAGAGTAGATGGCGGCGGTGTCGGGCCGGCCATCCCCGTCCCGGTCGCCCACCGCCGCGTTGGTGGCATCCCACAGGTACTTGGCCGAGGTGGCCCAGGCGACATCGCGCACGTTCTGAGCGCGGAAGCGCCAGGTGAGCTTTCCGTCGGACCCGCCGGTGGTGGAGGTGCCCGGCTTCCGGTCCGCCTCGGTGACCACGTGGACGATCTCCTTGGCGCTCGTGGCTGAGTCCAGCCGGGCGCGGGTCTGCGCCGTCAGCACTTCGGAGGAGTTCTGCAGCGTGCCGGTCGCATCCACCAGCCAACCGGCCGGCACCGTGAGCGCCACGTCGTAGTTCCCGTAGCCCATGTAGAACTCGGCGTTGCCGAAGTACTGGTCGATCTGCCACCCGTTGATGTCGTCATAGACGGCCATCTGGGGATACCAGTAGTTGATATAGTACACTTCGCCATCCTGGCCTCCCCGCGGCGCGCCGTCGGGGGGAATGCGAAGCTTCCAGGCAAAGGCGAAATCCGCGCTGCCGCCCGGCAGGATCGGCTGGGGCAGGCGCAGCCGCATGATGGTGCCGTTCACCTCGTAGCCGGGACCCTCGCCCGCGGCGGCTGTGAGGTCCTTGCCCTGGGCCGCCACCCGGTCCAGCTCGATTCCCTCCACGGACCAGGGCACATTGGTGTTGTGGCGGGCGCCCGGGGCATAGATGTTCTGGAGCAGCTGGATATACACCACCCTGAGGGTGTCGGGCGAGCGGTTGCGGTAGGTGATCGTGCCCTTCCCGGTCAACCGTTTGGAGAGCGGGTTGAGCTCGGCTTCGAGCTTGTAGTCGGCCCACTGCTGCCAGTACCGCGGCCCCGGCACACCCGTCCGGGTGCGGGTTTCCCGCGCCACGGCCTGCTCGAACGACTCCAGGACGGGCACCGGCATGGCGCGGGCACTCGCGGCAGGGGCCCCGGCCCTCGCGGGCGCCGGGGCCGGCGAGACGGGTGCCGATCGCCCGCTGCTGCAGGCGGAGAGAGCGGAAAGCAGGACGAGGACTGACAGGGGCCACGGACGGGAAGCTGCCAAACGAGCCATCAGGCGGTCTCCGGCGAGTCGGGGGTCGGGCATCGGGTCGGCCCGCGGGCCGGATGATGCCCTGACTACGGGATGGAGGCAAGGTTCGGTTTCGGGTGTTGCTGCCTGGCACCCGGGGAACCACGACACTCGGCTTCGAGACAGCGATGCGTTACGACTTTCTGACCGAGACCTACGCCACCGAACGGATCAAGGTGCTCACGGTCTGGAGCTCCTTCCAGGACAGTGATCTGCCGGTGCGCCCGCACCCGACCGATCCACGCGGCCGCAGTGTGCGGGAGCAGATGGTACACCAGTGCGTGAGCGAGAACCTCTGGTTTCGCGACATGCTGGGGGTGGACGTCGCGGCGGCCCCGCTCCCGGCCACAGAGCTCCGGCTCGAGTTCCTCCGGCGCTACGCCGAGGATTCGGCCCATCGGCTGGAGGTCCTGCGGAGGCAGGAGGAGTCCTGGTGGGAGACGCCGGTCGCCTTCTTCGAGGTGGTCCGCTCCCGCGCCTGGGTCCTGGTCCGGCGGATCGCCCATACGGCGCATCACCGCGGGCAGCAGACGATCCTGCTGCGCCAGCTCGGCCGGGAGGTCTACAGCACCTATGGCCCGACGGCCGATACCGGCGGACTCATGGTGAACCGGGCTCCGACGGTGTATCCCTATACCGACGAGCGCGCCCTGCTCGACGGGGAAGCCGTCGGCGGCCGGAAGCGCCCGCTGCCAGGCGCGGGGGCTCGACCGGCAACCGAGCGACCCGGCTGAACTGCGACGCATCCCCTGGATCGAGCATCAACCAAGGGTCCGGGCCCCCTGAGGCCCCCGTGTATCGGATCTCAGCTCGAGGAAGAGAGCGTATGAACGAAGGATGGACACGCCGGACCGGCGGCATCGCGGCGGCATTTCTGGGAGGCCTGCTGTTTGCGGGCATGCTTCACCTGCCCCACTTCTCCTCCGCCCAGCAGCCGGCGGCCAGGTCCAGCACCGGGGTGGCCACCCCCACGCCACTGCCGCCGGGCGCTGCCGCACTCAACGACCTGAGCGAGGCCTTCGCCTCCGTGGCCGAACACGTGAAGCCGAGCGTGGTGTTCATCAAGTCGGGCAAGAAGGCCACGACGCCCGATGGGCCCCAGCTGGAGTTGCCCCCCGGCTTCGAGCAGTTCTTCCCCCGTATGCCGCAGGGCCCGCAGTTCCAGGAGAGCGCCGGCTCGGGCTTCATCGTCAGCCGGGACGGCTACATCCTCACCAACGATCACGTGGTGGCCGGCTCCGATCAGGTCACCGTACGGCTGCTCGACCGGCGGGAGTTCAAGGCGAAGGTCATCGGCACCGATCCCAATACCGATCTGGCCGTAGTCAAGATCGACGCCGACAACCTGACCCCCGCCCCGCTGGGCGAGAGCGACGCCGCCCGGGTCGGCGAGTGGGTTCTCGCGGTGGGGAACCCCCTCGGCGACAACCTCACTTTCACCGTCACCTCCGGTATCATCAGCGCCAAGGGCCGTACCCTGGCATTGCCCAACGCGAGCGAGCGGAGCATTCAGGATTTCATCCAGACCGACGCGGCGATCAACCCCGGTAATTCCGGTGGCCCGCTGGTGAGCGTGCGGGGCCAGGTCATCGGGGTGAACTCCGCCATCGCGAGCCAGACAGGTTTCTACTCGGGGTACGGCTTCGCCATTCCGATCGATCTCGCCCGCAATGTGATGGACCAGATCATCCGGCACGGCCGGGTCGAACGGGCGGCGCTGGGCGTGAGCGTGCGCAACGTGTCCCCCAACGACGCCGCCTACGTCGGCTTGCCCGACATCCGGGGCGTGGTGGTGCAGGACTACACTGGTGAGGATTCTCCCGCCAAGCGGGCCGGACTCCAGCCCGGTGACATCATCGTCTCCATCGACGGCAAGCCGGTCGAGTACGTCGGTCAGCTCCAGCAGAAGATCGCGTTCCGGAGCCCGGGCGACGTTGCCAAGGTGGAGGTCGCGCGAAAGGGCGGCGTCCGCAAGATGTTCGATGTTCGGCTTCAGGCGTTCTCTTCGCCCAAGCAGGTGGCTTCGAACGATGGCGAGGACGCCGACAGCGCCACCGCCGCCGCCGAGGGCGCGAAGTCCTTCGGTAAGCTCGGCATCACCGTCGCTCCGCTGGATGAGGACGACATACAGCAGCTCCACCTTCGGGCCGACCAGCGTGGCGTCGTCGTCACCGACGTCGTGGCCGGCGGCCCCTCGTATGGTGAGCTGGTGGACGCGGACCACGGCGGGCCGGACGTGATTCTCTCGGTCGAGGGAACGCCGGTGAAGACGCCGGCGGACCTCCGGAAGGTGCTCGCGGCGCAGAAGCCGGGCAGCATCGTGAGTCTCATGGTCTACAATGCCCGGATCCAGAGCCGCCGGGTGGAGCGGATCAAGGTGGGCGAGTGAACCTGCCGTAGGGGCACCAGCGGTAGCGGTCAACGATACCGAAGGCGGCATGGCGACGGGCATGAGAGCCTGTCGCCATGTTGTCATATAGGGGAGCATTAGACCGGCGCCGGGGGGTGAGCGCTGTCACATCGTCCGCGACGAAGTTCGCCGCATGATCACCCATCACGCGTCGGGTGATCGATGAACTTCACAGGAGGCGGACCGTGGCAGTCAAGAAGAACGCCGGACGCTGGTCCGGCAGGAAGAAGAGTGGAGGCGCAGCCGGCGGCCGCGCCACGGCAGAGTCCAATCGCGAGCTGCAGCGCGAAGCCGAATCCAAGCAGCGACGCGGCCAGCAATCCAGTCAGAAGAAAGGCGGCGCGGTCCAGGCCGGCGCCCGCCGCCATCCAGCGCCACCACTCCCCAAGCAGCATCAGCCCAAGCCCGGAACCGAGGCGGAGCTGGAGCCGCGTCCCCAGTACCTGGCCCCGGGGTACCGCGGTTCGGGCAAGCTCGAGGGCAAGGTCGCGCTCGTCACCGGCGGCGATTCCGGCATCGGACGGGCGGTGGCGGTGCTCTACGCCCGCGAGGGTGCCGAAGTGGCGATCGTCTACCTGAGCGAAGAGGAGGACGCGGAGGAGACGCGTAAGGCGGTCGAGGCCGAAGGCCGGCGGGCGCTGCTCATCCCTGGCGACGTGATCGACCCCGAGTTCTGCCAGGAGGCGGTGGAGGCGACGGTCCGGGAGTTTGGCCAGCTCGACGTCCTGGTGAACAATGCGGCATTCCAGCAGCACGCCGAGTCGATCGAGGACATCTCGGAGGAGCAGCTCGACCGGACCTTCAAGACCAACATCTACGGCTATTTCCACATGGCCCGCGCGGCGCTGCCCCATCTGGACGAGGGGAGTGCCATCCTGAACACCGGATCGGTCACCGGTATCGAGGGCAGCAAGCACCTGCTCGACTATTCGGCCACCAAGGGCGCCATTCACGCCTTCACCAAATCATTGGCGCAGAATCTGGTCGAGCGCGGGATCCGGGTGAACTGTGTAGCGCCGGGCCCGGTCTGGACCCCGCTCAACCCGGCGGACCAGAAAGGCGAGAAGGTCGCCCAGTTCGGCGCCGATGTGCCGATGAAGCGGCCGGCCCAGCCGGAGGAGATCGCGCCGGCCTTCGTGTTCCTGGCCGCGCCTTCCTGTTCCAGCTACATCACCGGTGAGGTCCTGCCGATCCTGGGTGGGAACACGGTAGGGTAAGCGCCTGATTCATTTGAGCGTGATGGTGACCTGATAGGCCGCAGCGGGCTCCGACGGTACCACGCTGACGATGTAGTCCTCGGTGGTCTCGAGCCGCCCGCCGTAGAAACGGAGCCGCTCCGGCAGCGGAGCCAGCTGGACGCCGTCATCCAACCCATAAATGTGCAGAGAGGTGGCGGGCCGGGATTCCTGCAGGCCGACTTCGAGCGTACGGCCCGACTCGCCGCGGACGAGGTAATCGATCGGCGCGCGGGAGGGCGCCACTCCGGAGAAGGTGGCGGGCCGATCGTCCTGCAGAAGGACACGACGGGGAATCTGGACGGCCATTGTGTAGGCCGTCGCCGCCACCACCGTCACCCGGACGAGATATTCGCCCGAGTTCGGCAGCCGTCCGAACCAGAGCGGCCCCGGTCCTCCCCCGGCGGCGAGCTCGCGACCGGTGGCTACCTGTTGGACCTGCACCGACGCCTCGGGGGGCGTGGCCTTGCTGCCCGGCGCAGGCCAGACGATGCCGTGGGCCAGCATCACCTGCCCCTGAAACGCCTCGATCAGATAACGTTTGGTCTGGCCGGCACCGAGACTGTCGTTCAGGATTCCCGAGGTGGTGCCCCGGGCGAACCGGATGCGGGTGGCTCCCGCCGTGTCGGGCACTCCCCCCGCGGCTGGAGCGGCCGTCGGCGAAGCCGGTGGGGCGCCCGCCCGCACTGCTCCTCCGCCGCACGCAGCGAGAGAGCCCAGAATACACGCGAGCCTGGCGAGCAGGATAATTCGAGCGGCGAACAGTATCGGGTCTCCTCAAGGCGACCCCTAAGATAGTCTCGGCCTACCCCGGATGGCTGCCGGCGGACCAGGCCCCGCTCAACGCTGCCAGAGGAGGCGCTCGCCACGGCTGGGGCTGCCGCTCGAGGATGGCGAGCACGATTGCGCTCCCTTCCGTCTCGGCGCCGATCACACCGTAGGGGTGCCGGCTGCCATCTCTCCGCCGGAAGACCGCACCGGACACCTGCTCCTGTCCGAGCACGACCAGCCCCAGGACCCGCACCTGCTCCTCCCGATCGGCGAAGACGCCGAGCACCATGGCCATCCGCAGCAGCTCGGCTGGAGATTCATACCCCAGCAGACGGGCGAAGGGCCGATTGGCCACCAGCGGCGTCCCGTCCGTGCGGAAGAGACAGAGGCCGACCGGCGCGCCGTCCGCCAATGCGTGCAGCTGCTCCTCCGTCTGGCGCAGCGCGTCTTCCACGCGCCGTCGCGCTGTCATGGCGTCCTTGAGATCGGTCACCTGTTTTCGCAGGGCCGCGACCTCATTGATCAGGTCTTGTTTGGGTCGGTGTTGATCTCGCATGGCAGAGATTAGGACGGAAGCGGCGGAGGATCTTGCACCGACCGGGGCCCGTGTTTCGTCATGCGTCGTCGGCCGGCGTCCTCCCGAAGCCCGCCCCGAACTGGGAAGACGCGCCTCAGCATGGTGCGCCAGATCACTCCCGCGGGGCCTGTAAGTCCGGTCACAGAGAGCTCCCGACCGATGCGCTATACTCGTCGTGTCGCCCGCGGGCTGGCGAGCTGGGGGTACGGGCGGCTCGGCAGGGCGTTCCGCGGGGCGCACTCCTCTTAAGACGAAGAGGTTACTCATGCTCTGGCTCGCGATTCTTCTCGTCGTCGCATGGCTTCTGGGATTCACGGTGTTCCATGTGGCCGGCGGCCTCATCCATCTGCTGCTTGTCATTGCGGTGGTGGTCTTTCTGATCAACTTCATCAGCGGACGGCGGACGGTTTAGCCCCTCGCGCGGAATCGCCCGGCAGGCACTGATATGCCTCCGCGGCCCGGGGCCGCCCCTCATGGGACCGGCCCCTTTCCGTTGCCTACCGCCGTCATGGCCGGAGCGTGAGCAGGAGGTCGCTTGGCGAGTCACCGGGAAGCTCGAGTCAAGCACGCCTACCGCGCCTGGTACCCCAAGATCGACCCGAGTCTCTGGCACCAGGCGGCTCCGCTCGCCCGGATCGTCATGTACCACCGCCGCCACTCGCCGCCGCATTGGAGTCTCGACGGACGGCCTCTCCCCGAGGCCCATTTCGAGTTCCGTCGCGGCGATCCACCCCGCCAGGCCGGCTGGTCCGGCCCATCGAGCCGGGAAAGCGATCAGTAGCGCCGCCTGCCGGGAAGTCGATCAATAGCTGCCTAACGGAACGGCCCGCGCATCCACCGGCGGGTCGTTGTCGCGTCCAGGAGTAATCACCAGCGGGGCGGCACGGGGTTGCGCGCTTCGCCCGTCTGCGGCGATGCTGCTCCTCGGAAGTCGCGCGGCCGGGGGGCCGCAGCGCGGTGGCGTGGGTGCGGCTTGACTCCGGATAGTAGTTCGACGATCATTGAACTATGATGACCCGTTTGCGTCCCGCGCTCGGCGGCACTCAGTTCGACCTGATCGCCAAGGCGTTGGCCGATCCGCGCCGCATGGCGCTGCTCGAGTCGATTGCCGGCGTGGAGGAGTGTCCCTGCCAGCGGCTGCGGCGGCAGTTCTCCATTTCCAAGGCAACCATCTCGCATCATATCAAGGAGTTAGTGCGAGCTGGCCTGGTCGAGTCGTGGCGGGAAGGGCAGTACCTGCACTGCGAGGTACGCCGCGATGTGCTGGAGGCGTACACCAGTGAGCTGATGCGGCGGGTGGGTGCCGGGGTGGCGGCGGGCGGGGAGGGACGATGAGGCTGGTGCCTTGGTCGGGCCGGAGCGGCTCGGGAATGGTACAATAGTCATGAAACTGTTTCACAAGCGTTACACTACCGTCCCGGCAGCAGGCGGGCGTCGTCGGGTTGTCGATTTCGAGCTGGCCCGAACGTCTAGAGACATCCATGGTGTGCAGGAGGAAGGCATGTCGAAAGCTGGTCTTACACTCATAGCTACGCTCGGGCTCGCCACCGCTCTCCCCGGGTGCGGGTCCAAGCCGGCCGACCCGCCGCCGCCCGCTCCCGCCGTTACTGTGGCGCCGGTGCTGGAACGGGACATCAACGAATGGGACGAGTTCACCGGCCGGCTCCAGGCAGTGGACCAGGTGGAGATCCGTCCTCGCGTCTCCGGCTACATCAAGCGGGTGACCTTCCCCGAGGGGAAGGAAGTGCGGAAAGGCGAGGTCCTGTTCGAGATCGATGCCCGTCCCTACCAGGCCGACCTGGACCGCGCCGAGGCTCAGCTCGCGCAAGCGCGGACCAGCGCCGAGCTGGCGGGGCGCGAGGTGGACCGCGCCAAGAATCTGGTGAGCGTCAAGGCGATTTCCCAGGAGGAGTTCGACAGCCGGACCAGCGCCCAGTCGAATAGCCTTGCCTCGGTGCGCGCCGCCGAAGCCGCGCTGGAGACCGCCCGGCTGAACCTGGGGTGGACCCAGGTGCGCTCGCCCATCGCAGGCCGGGTCAGTTACGCGGAGGTCACCGCGGGCAACCTGGTGCAGGCGGGCCCGCCGACCGCCACGCTGCTCACCACCGTGGTATCGCTCGACCCGATCTACGCCTACTTCGAGGGCGACGAGCAGACCTATCTCAAGTACACCACGCTCGCTCGCGCCGGCAGCCGCCCCAGCTCGCGGGATGTGAAGAACCCGATCTACATGGGCCTGGCCAACGAGGACGGGTTTCCCCACAAGGGCTACGTCGATTTCGTCGACAACCGGCTCAACCCGGAGACCGGCACCATCCGGGCACGGGCCGTCTTCTCCAACAAGGACCGTGCGTTCACGCCGGGACTGTTCGCCCGGATGAAGCTGGTGGGCAGCGGCCGGTACCGTGCCGCGCTGGTGCTCGACCGCGCCATCGGCACCGACCAGGACAAGAAGTTCGTCCTGGTGCTCAAACCGGATAAGACGGTGGAGTACCGGCCGGTGCAGCCGGGCCGCCTGGTGGACGGGCTCCGGGTGATCAGCTCCGGCGTAAAGGGCGGCGAGCAGATCGTGATCAACGGTCTCCAGCGGGTTCGACCGGGCATGAAGGTCACCCCGACCGTGGCCACCATGGAGCCGGACTCGACCACCACGGCCAGCGTCGGCGGTGCTACCCGCGCCGACTCCAGCAAGGGACCCTGAGCGATGCGTTTTTCCCGTTTCTTCATCGACCGCCCGATCTTCGCGGCCGTGCTCTCGATCGTGGTCTTTCTGGCCGGCGCGATCGCCATGTTCAGTCTCCCGATCAGCGAGTACCCGGAGGTGGTGCCGCCGTCGATCGTGGTGCGCGCCGTCTATCCCGGCGCCAATCCACGGGTGCTCTCCGAGGCGGTGGCGACGCCGCTGGAGGAGCAGATCAACGGCGTCGAGAACATGCTGTACATGTCGTCGCAGGCCACCTCCGACGGGGTGCTCACCACCACGGTGACCTTCCGGATCGGCACCGACGTCGACCTGGCGCAGGTGCAGGTGCAGAACCGGGTCGCGCAGGCCGTCCCCCGGCTGCCGGAGGAGGTGCGCACCCTCGGCGTGACCACCGTCAAGAGCTCCCCCGATCTCACGATGGTGGTGCACATCGTGTCCCCGGATAACCGCTACAACGTCGTCTACCTCCGAAACTACGCCCTGCTCCAGATCAAGGACGTGATCGGCCGGATCACCGGCGTCGGCCAGGTGCAGGTGTTCGGGGGCGGAGACTACGCCATGCGCATCTGGGTCGATCCCCAGAAGGTGGCCGCGCGCGACCTCACCGCCTCGGACGTGGTCGCGGCTATCCGGGAGCAGAACGTCCAGGTGGCGGCCGGTGTGATCGGCGCGCCGCCGATGCCGGTGCCGGTGGACTACCAGCTCAGCGTGAACGCCCGGGGTCGGTTGATCGACGAGCAGGAGTTCGGGGACATCATCATCAAGACCGGCGACGGCGGGCAGATGACCCGGCTCCGGGACGTGGCCCGGATCGAGCTCGCGTCGGGGAGCTACTCCCTCCGCTCCATGCTGGACAACCGGGAGGCCGTGGGCATCGGCATCTTCCAGGCGCCGGGCTCCAACGCGCTCCAGCTCAGCAGCACCGTGCGCTCGACCATGGAGGAGCTCAAGAAGAACTTCCCCCAGGGCGTGGACTACAAGATCGTGTACGATCCGACCACCAACGTCCGCGACGGCATCCATGAGGTGGTGAAGACCCTGTTCGAGGCGGTCCTCCTGGTGGTGCTGGTGGTGGTGCTCTTCCTCCAGACCTGGCGCGCCTCGGTCATCCCGCTGGTGGCCGTGCCGATCTCCATCGTGGGCACGTTCGCCATCCTGCTGGGCTTCGGGTTCTCGATCAACACCTTGTCGCTCTTCGGCCTGGTGCTGGCCATCGGCATCGTGGTGGACGACGCGATCGTGGTGGTGGAGAACGTGGAGCGGAACATCGAGGCCGGACTCTCGCCCCGCGACGCGTCCTACAAGGCGATGGACGAGGTGAGCGGCCCGATCGTGGCGATCGCGCTGGTGCTCTGCGCCGTGTTCGTGCCGGTCGCGTTCCTGAGCGGCCTCACCGGCGAGTTCTACCGCCAGTTCGCGCTCACCATCGCATTCTCCACGGTGATCTCGGCGTTCAACTCGCTGACGCTGTCGCCGGCACTCAGCGCGATCCTGCTCAAGCCGCACGGGGCCAAGCCGGACCGGCTGACCCGGGTGCTCGACCGGATGCTGGGCTGGCTGTTCCGGCCGTTCAACCGGGGGTTCGCCCGGGCGTCGGCGCGCTACGGCCACACGGTCGCGAGCGTGATCCGGCGGAGCGCCGTCGCGCTGGTGGTCTACGCCGGGCTGATCGGGCTCACCATCCTCGGATTCAACCGGGTGCCGCACGGCTTCGTCCCCACCCAGGACAAGCAGTACCTGGTGGCGTTCGCGCAGCTGCCGGACGCGGCCACGCTCGATCGCACCGAAGCCGTCATCCGCCGGATGAGCGAGATCGGCCTCAAGCAGCCGGGCGTGCAGTCGGCGGTGTCGTTCCCCGGCCTCTCGATCAACGGCTTCGTCAATTCGCCCAACGCGGGCATCGTGTTCTTCACCCTCAAGCCGTTCGACGAGCGCAAGGGCAAGGCCGAGTACGGTCTCAACATCGCCGGCGCGCTCAACCAGAAGCTCAGCAGCATCCAGGACGCCTTCATCGCGGTCTTCCCTCCCCCGCCGGTCTCGGGCCTGGGCACGGTGGGCGGGTTCAAGCTGCAGCTGGAAGACCGCGCCGGGCTGGGCGAGGAGGAGCTCTACCGGGCCACCCAGGCGTTGATCGGGAAGGGATATCAGACGCCGCAGCTGGCCGGGCTCTTCTCCAGCTTCCAGATCAACGTGCCCCAGCTCGAGGCCCAGGTGGACCGGGAAAAGGTGAAACAGGAGGGGATCTCGCTCACCGACCTGTTCCAGACCATGCAGGTCTATCTCGGCTCGGTGTACGTGAACGACTTCAACCGCTTCGGCCGGACCTATCAGGTGATCGTGCAGGCGGACGCGCCGTATCGCGCCACGGCTGACAACATCGCCCTGCTCAAGGTGCGGAACGACAGCGGCTCGATGGTCCCGCTGGGCTCGGTGCTCCGGGTCAAGCAGTCGTACGGACCCGACCGGGGTCTCCGCTACAACGCCTATCCGGCGGCCGACATCAACGGCGGCCCCGCGCCCGGGGTGAGCTCCGGCCAGGCGACCGCCATCATGGAGCGGCTCGCTAAGGAGACCCTGCCCAACGGAATCGGTCTCGAGTGGACCGACCTGACCTACCAGCAGCGACTGGCGGGAAACACGGCGGTGTTCGTCTTTCCGCTCTGCGTGCTGCTGGCCTTCCTCGTGCTCGCGGCGCAGTACGAGAGCTGGTCGCTGCCCTTGGCGGTGATCCTGATCGTCCCCATGTGCTTGCTCTGCGCCATCACCGGCGTGTGGTTGACCCGGGGCGAGAACAACATCTTCACCCAGATCGGATTTCTGGTGCTGATCGGTCTGGCCTGCAAGAACGCGATCCTGATCGTCGAGTTCGCCCGCGAGCTCCATCTCCGCGGCCGCTCGCGGGTGGAGGCGGCGCTCGAGGCCTGTCGCATCCGGCTCCGGCCCATTCTCATGACCTCGCTCGCATTCATCATGGGCGTGGTACCGCTGGTGCTGTCGTCCGGCGCCGGCGCGGAGATGCGGCATGCCATGGGTGTGGCGGTGTTCTCCGGCATGCTGGGCGTCACCTTCTTCGGCCTGATTCTGACGCCGGTGTTCTTCGTAGTGATCGAGCGGATCGTCGAGCGGAACCAGGGACGAAATGAGCCCACCGAGGCGGAGGCGGCCCCTGCGAGAGAGGCGATCCATGCGTAATTCCACGCTGCTCCTTCCGGCGCTGGCGCTGGCGCTGGCCGGGTGCGCCTCCTCACCGGCCTACCGGCCACCCGAGGTGCAGGTGCCCCCGGCGTTCCGGGAGGCGAAGACCGACAGCGCGCTCGTGGTCACTCCGGCTCCGGCAGTACCACAGGCGGCCCCGCCCGCTGGACCGGCCGATACAGGCGCCGGGCTGACCCGGTTCTGGCGCCCGCTGAGCGACACCACGCTCGACCGCCTGATCGCGGAGGTGCTTCGCACCAATCCGGACGTGCACGCGGCCGAGGCTCGGCTTCGCGGCGCCAGGGCGGCCCGGCTGGAATCGGCCTTCGATCTGGCCCCGACCGTCACTGCCGGGGCCGGGTATACCCGGCAGCGCCTGTCCAACGCCACCTTTCCGATCGGCGGGGTGGGGAGCTTTCCCGACCAGGACATCTGGGATGCGGGCTTCGACGCGTCCTGGGAGCTCGACCTGTTCGGCAGGGTGCGGCGCGGAGTCCAGGCGCAGGGTGCGCTGGTCGGCGCAGCCAGCGAAGATGTCCGCGGGGTCCAGGTGGCGCTCACCGCCGAGCTGGCCCGGAACTACTTCGAGCTGCGCGGGGCGCAGGATCAGCTCGCGGTGGCGCGGCGGAACGCGGAGAATCAGCGCAACACCCTGCAACTGACGCAGGAGCGACTCGACGCCGGCCGGGGCACCGCATTCGACACCGAGCGGGCTCGGGCGCAGCTCGGCTTCACGCTGGCGTCGATCCCCGATCTGGCAGCCAGGGTGGCGGCAGCGCAGTACCAGATCGGCGTGCTGATCGGCCGCCCGCCGGCAGCGGTTGCTGGTCAGCTGGACAGCGTTGTGGCTCTCCCCGCGCTGCCTGCGGCCGTTACGCTGGCGAGCCCCGATTCACTGGTCCGGAGACGGCCCGATGTGGCGGCTGCCGAGCGCCAGCTGGCCGCCGAGCACGCATTCGTTGGGGTGGCCAAGGCCGACTACCTGCCGCGCATCACCGTCGGCGGGAGCGCCGGCTACTCGGCGGGCTCGCTGAGCTCGGTGGGTGACGCGGGCACCTTCCGCTACGCGGTGGGCCCGGTCCTCTCGTGGCCGGCCCTCAATCTGGGTCGGATCAAGGCGCGGGTGGACCAGTCCCGGGCACTGGAGGCGGAGGCGAAGGCACGCTACACCCAGACTGTCTTGCGAGCGCTGCAGGAGGTGGAGACCGGACTGGTGCGGTACCGGTCCTCGCGCGAGCGGGTGGCGCGCATCCAGGATGCCGCCGAGGCCAGCACCCGGGCCGCGGAGCTCGCCCGGCTTCGCTTCACCGGCGGCGTGGCCGATTTCCTTCAGGTGCTGGACGCCGAGCGGACTCAGTTGGAGGCCGAGGAGCAACTGGCCCAGAGCCGGACCGATGCCGCCACGGCGTACGCGGCGCTGTACCAGGCATTGGGCGGGGGACCCTTGGAATAAGGGCGAGCCCCCATCCGGCTAGATTCCGTCGGATGAAGACGACCAGACGGCGCTTCATCGCCCTCGCCGGCGGGGCGCTGGGCGCCGCACTCGGAGCCGATGCCTTGCTGATCGAGCCCGAGCATGTGCTGCTCAGCCGGCACGACGTGCGCGTCCCGGGACTGCCGCGAAGTCTCCAGGGACTCCGGATCGCGCAGATCACCGACGTTCACTTCCCGGGAAATGTCGCGGCCGCCGAGTCCGCGCTCGAGCACCTGAAGCGAGAGCGGCCGGAAATCGTCGTGTTCACCGGCGACATGATCGAAAATCGCCGGGCCCTGCCCGAGGTCGCCGCCTTCTCCCGGGCCGCGCGGGGCAGCCTCGCTACCGTCGCCACGCTGGGCAACTGGGAGTACTACTCCCGCGCCATCTCGCCGCTGGGCGAGATCTACCGGGACGCCAAGGTCGAGCTGCTGATCAACGCACGGCGGGAGATCGCGATCGGCGGCACCTCCCTGGTGCTGGTCGGACTGGACGATCCGGTCATGGGCCGCCCCGACATCTACCGCGCCCGGGCGGGCCTCCCGGTCGGAGGGATCGAGATCTGGCTGCTGCACGCGCCGGGTATCGTCTCGCACAGACTGCAGCACGACGAGACCACTCCGGCGTTCCTCCTCGCCGGCCACACCCATGGCGGGCAGATCCGCCTGCCCCTGGTACCGGCCGTCACCCCGCCGGGGTCGGGCCCGTTCGTGGCAGGCTGGTACCGCGACACCTTCGCGCCGCTCTACGTCTCCCGCGGCGTCGGGACCACTACCCTCCCTGCCCGGTTCCGCTGTCCTCCGGAGCTGCCGATCTTCACGCTGCGGCCGGCATAGCGGTCCGCCAGCGGCGATACACCCCCCCCCGGACGTGCCGTAACCACAACACGGACAACAGGCTGGGCGACGAGCGCGATATGGGCAGTCTTGGGGGAGTGCGCGCTCGCCCACCCGACGGTATGTTCACCGATTCCGTAGCTCAGTTTGGACAATCAGGTCTCGCCGAGGTCTTCTTTTTATCAGTTGAGGTAGGCTATGACACGCCTGCGTCCTCGCTGGTCGCTTGCCGCTGCGGCCACGCTTTTCGCCATCGTCAGCGCGGCGCTGGTCTACGCGTGTCGGGAAAAGCCTACCGAGCCTGATCTGTTCGATGCGAGCAATGCAGCCAATAGGAAGCATCTGACCATCGACGCCTCAGCCAGCAGGGCAAACGGCACCATCGCTTCCAGTCGCGGCGGAATCAGCTGCACGGTCACTTACTCGGGAGGCACCACCGCGACACAGAGCGGTATCTGCGGCAAGGACTACAAGACCGGAATGGTGTTGACGCTGACGGCCGCACCCTCCGGGGCTGCTACCGGCGCTTGGACGGGGTGCGATCAGGCCGTGACGGAGAACCCTCTCGCCTGCCAGGTCACCATGAACGTGGCTCGCACGGTGAAGATCACGTTCTCCCCGCCGGCGAGCTCATTCCCGCTGACCGTTGCAGGCGGCGCGGGCGGGAGCGGCATGGTCAGCTCGAGCCCGGCCGGGATCAACTGCACCATCACCGGAGGCTCGGCGGGAAGCTCGGGCTGCTCTGCGACCTACGGCTCCGGTGTATCGGTGACGCTCACCTCCACG
>DATAOI010000073.1 GCA_036265815.1 Gemmatimonadales bacterium | reverse complement strand
CGTCTCGCGTTGGCCACGAACGACCTCTCTCCCACGCGCACGTTCCTCGCGAGCCTCCTGGCCTCGCGCCAGGAGCGCTTGTCACGGTGGGCTCTGCTGGCTACGACCACGCCGGATACGGCGGACAAGATGACGGTGGTCGGAAGGGGGTTGCGCTCGGCGGATCAAGAGACCAGGGCACAAGCGGTGGAGGCGCTGGAATCTGTGGGGCTGCATGCGGTCACCCGTTCCCTCATTCCACTTCTCGAGGACACTGGCCACGGCGCTCTCCCGGATTCTCGGACGTCGCTCCGCGAGATGTCGGAGGACCACGATGAATGGATCCGTGCCTTGGCGGTACGCTGCATCAGCGAGGAGCTCATCGACGACCTCGGGCATCTCCGGGGGCTGGCGGATGCCGATCAATCGGGCCTGGTCCGATCGGCGATCGCACGATGGGAGGTCATCGGGGTGCGCGACACCCAGACACTCGACACGGTGGACCGGGTAGTAGCGCTTCAGCGGGTGCCGATGTTCGCCGGGATCGACCCCGAAGATCTCGAGCGGATTGCCGCTCTCCTCACCGAACGTCGCTATGACCCGGGCGAGCTCATCTTCGCCTGGGGCGCAGAGGGCGACGAGATGTTGATCATCGTCGAGGGCGAGGTAACGGTGAGCCGCGCGCAAGACGGCTCCGGAGGACCTATCCGTACCGTCCGGTCAGGCGATTACGTCGGGGAGCTCTCGCTGCTACGCGGCCAGCCGCGCGCCGCCAATGTCACCGCCGGGCCCGAGGGCATCCGCGGGCTGACTCTGAGGGGAGCCGAGCTACACGCCATACTGGAGGAGCGACCAGAGGCGGCCATGGCCATGCTCGCGACCCTGGCGGAACGGCTCGCCGCTGATTGGAACCAAGCAGGGGCAAACCCGCCGTGACTAGGAGTGGAGCCAGGGGACTCGAACCCCTAACCCCTTGCTTGCAAAGTGACGGCATGGCTCTCGGTCAGTGTTGGTGAGGCGCGCTGAGAGTAGCCGAGCAGCGTTGGACAGCGCCCTGCAGCCTCGGCGATGCGACGCAAAACCAGTGGCGGTCCTGTCATGCGCCCTGTCCACCAGGCGTCGTACGCAGCCAAAGTAATCGCAGTGTTCGCGACGGCCTTCGTCGTACGTCGGCAACTCGCTGCCCTCGAGCGCCCGGATGGTAGGTCGCCAAAATGCGCCAGGACCAGACGTCGCGCTGGCGCGGGGAGCAAGCTATCTGATGGCAGCCGATCCCACGCGGATCGGCAAGACCTATAGCTTTCAGGTCATATGACTCCTTTCTGCAGGGTGAGAGAGCGATGGGGAAACCAGGCACGGCCCTCGGTATCTGCTCGGTCATAGTCATGCTCCTGGCGCTGCTAATCACGGGTGCCGATCTCACCCCTCCCGATAGCGCCGTCGCCGCACCGCAGGTGCACGAGCTGACCGGCGAGGATCTGTCCGCTTGGCTCGATGGTGTGATCCCGACCCTGCTGGAGCGGGATGCGCTGCCGGGCGCGACCGTGGTCGTGGTGCAGGGCACTCAGGTGGCTGCCCTACGCGGCTATGGGGCCAGCGATCAGTCGAAGGCGATACCCGGGGCCGCTCCCGTCGACCCGGTGCGCCAGCTGTTTCGGGCCGGCTCGGTGTCGAAGGTGTTCACCGCCACCGCGGTCATCTCGACGTCGACGTACGCCGCTATCTGGACTTCCCGCTAGAACTACCCAAGGGGCCGGTGACGCTGCGCCAGCTGCTCAGCCACACCGCCGGGTTCGAGGAGTGGCCAGCTGCCGCTGTCAGCCAGCCTCCTGGGGCCCAACCCGACCTGCGCGCCCAGCTGACCGCGCACCCTCCGCGGCAGATCTTCTCTCCCGGCACCACACCGGCCTACTCCAACTACGGCTATGCACTGGCGGGCTATCTGGGTCCAAAGGGTGAGCAGCCAGCGCTTCGAGCAGTACGTCCAGCGGGCGATTCTGGAACCGCTGGGGATGTGGTCGAGCTCGTTCGAGCAGCCGCTGCCCGCCGGCCTGTCCGGCAGACTGGTGGCCAGCTTCCCAGCCCCCGGCTCACCAGCCGAATCCTTCCAGCCGACGGCGGCGCCCGAGGGCGCGCTGAGCACAACCGGCGTCGACATGGCGGCCTTCCTCGCCTTCCAGCTGGGCCACGGTCCCCGTACGGTCCTCTCTGCCTCGACCCTGGCGGCGATGCGCACGCCGGCACTGCCAGCCGAGTCCCTGCACGGGCTGGCCGCCGGGGAACAGATGACGCTCGGCTTGAACCGGTGGGAGATCCGCGGTCAACCGGTGCTGTCCCAGGGCGGTGATGTGGGGGCCTTTCACAGCCTGCTGGCGTTGTTTCCCGGTCAGGACACGGGGCTATTCGTGTCCGTGAACGGGAGCGGCGCACCGGCCATCGACTCCGATCAGCTCCGCAGCCAGCTGGTGAGCCCGTTCGCCGACCGGTACGTCGTCACCCCGGACGGCGCCGCGCCTGCTCCGTTGCAGGGCAGCCGTGAGCACGCCGCCGCCGTGGCCGGGAGCTATCTGAACCAGCGGCGGGTGGCCTCCACTTTTGTCGCGGGCCTGTACTCACTGCTGCTGGTAACCGTCTCCGCTCATCCGGACGGCACCCTGGGCGTGCGGGACCGGTTCTCCCCTGAGTTCACCTTCCAAGAGATTCGGCCCTGGCTGTGGCGGGAAGTGGGCGGCGTCACCACGCTGGCCGCCGGGCGGTATCAGACTGGTCGGGTCACGGCCATTGCGTTCGCTGGTTACGCCTCGGCAGGCCGGGTGGGCTTCCTGCAGGGTCATCTCGTGCCCTATATCGCGCTCGCCCTGGCGCTGCTCGTGCTAGTGGTGACCCTGGTGGCTTGGCCCATCGGCTGGCTGCGCGGCCGGCGGCGCGGCAACCCCAGGAATCCGGATCGGCGGTCTCGGCTGGTCCGCCGGCTTGCGTACGCCTCGGCAGCGCCCGTACTGGCCGGCTTCGGCCTTCTGGCTGCCAGCCTCCGGTTCTTCCCCCCGGTGATTCACCCAATGGCCCGCGTGGGCCAGGCGCTGCTGCTGCTCGGAGTCCTCGGCGTAGTCCCTGCAGCCTGGCACCTCCTCATCACACTGCAATCGAACCGCCGCATAACACGGGTCCTCGGGGCGGCCGCACTCACCGTCGCCCTCGGCTATGTCCTCGCACTGGCCCTCACCTTCCCGCTTATCTGGCCGCCCGGGTAGCCGGTCTGAAGGAGTGATCGTCCCGCGGTAGCGATTGTTTCCGCGATCGGGTCCCTGCCCGGAAATGAGGGAGATCAGTGGCCAGACCACCTCCATTGCGGCGTGACTGCTCTGCCCGCGCCTTGATGCCGCGCAGCATTCCACGCTCCATCAAGAGGATGCCAACGAGCCAGAATGCATCCGACAGTGAACCGGCTGCTCGCTGCAGCACCAAAGACCAGATGGCACGCTGCAGGCTCTGGGGCGGTTTCGTTCCAGCACGAGTGTCCGTCCTGGTTGCACTTGGCGTACCCGCCAAAACTGACCGGGGAGGTGGCCGAGGTACCGTTCTGGCGTCATCCAGATTCGCTCTCCGGGCTTTAGCGTCTGCGGGCTGGGCTCGATCCGATCCAGATTGTCGATGTCGGCGCCAAGGAGCCGCTCAATGGCGGTGTAGGTGTAGAAGCCGCCCCGCCCATGCCCGAGTTGTACAAGCCAGGGCCACACCTCCTCTGGTGGGGCCGCGATGGAGATTGCGTACGTTGTGCTCCGGCCTTGGGGCAATAACTCGTCACCCGGCACGTCACGAACAGTTTCGGAGTCGGTGGCCCCAGCGCTTGCTGATCCGGATCAACCGCCAGGACGCCCAGTACAGCGATCCGGCCGTGAAGCCAACAACAGCCGTACGCAAAATCGGCCGCTTCATCTGGGATCTCCTGCTTTCCAAGAAGGAGTACTGCGGACGACCAGACGTGAACGTGTGGGATTGACCCTAAGACGCAGAGTTCGCACGATCCATACCATGGCCATTAATAAGTTTCGGCGACGAGCACTCGCCGCTGCAGCGGGAGCCGGGCTGTGCAGCCTGGGCATCCGCGAAGCCGTACGGCTCGGTGACGCTGATCTTGAGTTGGCGCGAAGCAGAGCTCGCCAGCTAGGCGCCACGCGCATTCTGGCCGGTGTCGTGCTGCTCATCCGCCCGCAACTGCTCATTGCAGCACTCGGCTTGTCCGGTGCCGGCAAGGCCGGCTGGTGGCTCTCACGCATGCTCGCCGTCCGAGAAATTGCGGTGGGAACAGGAACCGTTGCCGCGTCGCGCCCAAACGCAGACCCCTGGCCGTGGCTCATGACCGTGTCAGCGATCGATGGAGCTGAGGCGCTGGTGCTGTTAGCCGCATTGCGCAGGAAGGTCGTCGATGGTCCGGGCGGCTGGGCCTTTGTCGCCGCCGATGCCGGCAGTGCGGCGGCTCTCATCGCTCGCATCGCCCATCTTCGTAACGCGGACTAGGTCAGCCCGCGTACCCGTTCCCGGGCAGTGGGGTGGTTTCGGCGCGGTCGCGGATACCGAGCAGCATGCGGCGCATCATCGGGTAGTCGCCGAACTCGTTGAGCACCGTGGTCAAAGTCGAGATGGGGGGATGGTGCCAGTCCACGTCGGTACGCAACCGGGTGACGAGCCGGGTGCTGTCGGCGGCGGTTGGCGTGAGCACCCAGGACCACGTGCTCAGTGGTTGCTTCCACAGCAACCATCGGTCCACCTCGAAGCCGGCGACTTTGAACGCAGTGGTCTCCGAGGGTGTGGGTGACATCGGTACCCATTGGCCGATCTCGAGCCGCTGGAATTCCGGCAGGATCGTCCACGAGCTCGGGTGGCCGAGATTGTCAAGCAGGTCGTGGGCGTAGAAGCCTGCGCGCCGGCAACCTACTTGGACCAGCCATGGCCACACCGCCGAGGGCGGCGCGTTGATGGTGATCGCCCGGGTGGCGAGGTACTTCGGCTTCGTGATCACTTCATCGCCGGGCATGCTGGCGCGGATCTCGTCGTCGGTTGCGCCCCAGCGCAGATGTTGGCGCCGATAGAACGGTGCCGTTGCGAAGCGGGGAAGGTCCGTTATGAGGCAGCGGATCTCGTGGAGCAGCTGGCTGGCGGTGGGGCGTGGGCGCCGCGGCGCTGGCGCAGGATTTGTCATCGGTCACTTCCTGATGGAGTCCGGGGTTCCGCACCTTATGTCACGGTAAGCCGACACTCCGGGTCACGGCCGTGGGGTCGCGGAAGTCGAAAGGTGCCGGGACGTACTCGGCTGGCCTCGGCGGACCGTCATGCCAGGCAGCTTTGGGAGGTCGTTGGAGTAGTCGACCAGCGTCCCGCTGATGGGTCCGGTGCCGCGGATGGTCAGACTCACCTCGGCACCCCGTGGGGGTAGCCCGAAATAGAGCA
>DATAOI010000072.1 GCA_036265815.1 Gemmatimonadales bacterium | reverse complement strand
GTCGTCTAAGTTCCTGGGAGGCAATGTCATAGCACATAGGTAAGTTTCCCGCAGTAGGTAACTTACCCTGGCCCTATTATCGCCAGACGGAGAATCGACCGCGACTGGGGGCTGGTCTACGTACCACGACCGACCGTGGGGGCGCCGCCCCGAGTCGGCCGAGAGGATGGCCAGCTGAGGCAACGGACTGCTTGCAGGGATTCTGCCGGCGCTACGGGACCCAGCCGGGCAGCTCCGATGCCCGCCGAATCCACCTCGCCAGGAGCTCCTCGTCGAGCTGGTCGTCTTCGTGGATGTCGAGGTAGCGCACTTCCCTGTGCTTGGACTCGCCGGGAGGGACAGGACGCAGTGAGGTGCCGCGGAAGAAGGCCACTTTGACGTACTTCGTGAAGCAATGAAAGTTGAGGAACCAGCCCTGGCCCTCGATGCCATAGAACGGCGAGTTCCACCTGACTGCCTTGTGCACGTCGGGGACGGTACGCACGATGAGCGCGTCGAGCCGGCGCCCGACGTTGCGTTTCCAGCCCGGCATGGCCGCGATGTAGGCCCGCACCGGGGCGTCGCCGTCGGCCTTCGGGATCTGAGGGTTGCCGCCTGCGAGCAGGGTCGGCTTCGCGGCCACCAAGGGGTCCTTGTGCTTGATGGACGTCACTTTCTTCGAAGGTGTCACTTGCCAGAACTGTTGAGGGCGACGGCCTGGCGAACGAGCGCCTTGAAGGCGGACCCGTCAACCTCTTCTCCTTCATGGATGTCGATCGCGCGACGTGTGTTTCCGTCGAGACTCGAGTTGAAGAGACGGGCCGGATCCTGGAGAGACGCGCCCTTGGCGAAGGTCAGCTTCACGACATTCTTGTAGGATTCGCCGGTGCAGATGATGCCGTCGTGCGACCAAACCGGCGTGCCGGGTTTGGTTGGTTTGACCCACTTCCACTCCTCGACGACGTCCGGGTCCGCTTCCCTGATGAGCTTCCGCATTCTGCTGAGGGTTTCCCCGCGCCAGTCTCCAAGCTCAGCGATCCTTTTCGAGATGAGCTCCGAGGCCGACTGGGCTTGGCTCGCGCGCGATTTCGTCATGTTCTCATCCTGGAATTCCCGCCTTACCAGCGCGCCAGCTGAACGAGTTGAATGAGGTTGCCGCAGGTGTCGTTCAGCTGCGCGATGGTCGAGGCGGTCACCTCGGTCGGCGGCATCGTGAACTCGGCGCCACGCGCTTTGACGCGCTCGTGGTCGCCCCTGACATCGTCGGTGTAAAACATGGCCGCGGGCTGGCCCTGCTCGAACATCGCCCGCTGATAGGCCCCTGCTGCCGGATTGTCGTTCAGCGCCAGCTGCAGCTCGGTGCCGTTTGGCTCCTCTGGCGAGGCTACCGTCAGCCAGCGAAACGGCCCTTGCGAAAAGTCGGCCTTCTTCACAAAGCCCAACACTTCGGTGTAAAAACGCAGGGCTTTGTCCAGGTTGTCAACATAGACGCTCGTCAGCCTGATTTTCATCCGACTCTGTTTTCTTACTTGTTCTCGTCGTGCTCAAGATCGTGTTCGTCGTGCGCGAGATACGCGTCCAGACGCGCGTAGTTGCTCTCGGTGCCGATCTTGGCGTACGGGAGCCCGCGGTCGCGCGATGCCTTGCTCGCGAAGAGCATCGAGCTGGTCACCACAGTGCGTCCGTTCTCCTCGGTGAACCTCGTCGTGCTCGTCTGCTCTTCTCCGTTGACACTGGTCACGTAGACGATGCGCTTCGGCGGATCGACCTCGCGATAGGTGCCGGCGGCGCCGAACTCGCGCCCCTGCCGATTGCGCCACACGTAATGCCAGCTTCCGCCCGGTCGCAGATCGATCTCGCAGACCGGCATCGTGAACCCTTCGGGCCCCGTGTGCCAGTTCGGGAGATGCTTCGGATCGGTGAACGCCGCCCACACGAGCGAGCGAGGCGCATCGAACGTGCGAGTGATCACGAGCTCGCGATCGCTCGGCGTGGAGAAGATCGTCCGGTTGCGCGTGCCGGCGCTGGGGCCTTCACTTGGCGGCGTCATCGTCCGGCTTCTCCGACATCAGATGATTGAGGTAGGCGTCGAGACGCTCGTAACTCGCGTCCCAGAACTGGCGATAGTCATCCGCCCACTCGGCCACCCTCTTGATCGGCGCCGCGCGGAGCCGGCAGGGTCTCCGCTGCGCGTCGCGTCCCCGCGAGACGAGGCCGGCGCGCTCGAGCACCTTGAGGTGTTTCGAGACCGCGGGCCCGCTCATGGCGAACGGTTTGGCGAGCTCGCCGACCGTGCGTTCCCCGTTGGCCAGGCGCGCTAGGATGGCGCGCCGAGTCGGATCGGCGAGGGCGGCGAAGGCGCGGGAGAGGGCGTCGGCGGACATATATCCTACCAAAAGGTTATCTAACCAGATGGTTATATACACCACATGTGTGCGGGCGTCAAGCGCCTGTCAGCGAATTCCCCGCTATCGGCGAAGGTTCGTGCCCGAGCTCCGGGTCCCAAGAAAAAATCGCCGGGACCCATTTGGATTCCGGCGACTGAAGGTGCCTGGGAACTTCAGAATGTCGACAGAGCGGGCGACCGGACTCGAACCGGCGACGTCCAGCTTGGGAAGCTGGCATTCTACCACTGAATTACGCCCGCGAGCTGCGGCTCACGCTGGGGCTGAATGTGAGCGGCCCCGACCCCGGTGTCAAGCGGAAATCACTTGCCCAACGACGCCTCCAGAAAGCTCCTCAGGTCGGGCTCGCTCACCGCCGGCTCTCCCGGCGCCACGTTGTCCAGCCGGCCATCTCGCATCCACTGCTCCAGCTCTCCGACCAGCTCGGAGAGGTGGTCGAACGAGTCCACGATGAACAAGAGCGGCTGGTAGTGGTCGATCTCGAAGCATTGATTGATCACCCATTCCAGCTGCACCGGATACCGCTGCACCTCCGGCGAGTCGATGGCGTGGGCGATCTCTCCATAGGAGCTGAGCAGCCCGCTGCCATAGGCCTTGAGGCCGGTGGGGCTCCGCATCAGCCCGAACTCGATGGTGAACCAGAAGAACCGTGCCAGCGCCTTGAAGATGCTGGTGACCCGCCGGATCTTCTCCTGCTCGTCCCGGATGCCGGCCACGATCTCCGCGGCGGTATGGGCGCAGTCGCCGAATCGCACGAGCGTGTCGGCGAACGCCCGATCCGTGTGCATCGGCACGTGCCCAGCGATGTCGTGAAAGATGTCCGGTTCCGGCAGGTAGTCGAGCGAGGCGCCGTCGCGGATGGTGATGGTCGTGGGGAACTCGCGGTTCCGGAGGCAGTCGAAGAACAGGAACGAGGGAACGTAGCCGCTCACCGGCTTCGCCTTGAAGCCGGTGAGCGGGCTGAGAAATCGGTTCACGTCTTCCAGGCGCGGGACCCGGGCCGGGTCCAGACACAGACTGTCGATCCCCTGGAGGAAGCGTGGATTGGCGTAGCCGCGCCAGCGATCCTCCATCCCCGTGAACAGTCGGCGCCAGGCCTCGTGATTCCCTTCCGAGTAGAGCTCGTACGGCTGATGAATGTAGAGCCGCCCCTCCTGCTGGGCCTGTTCGATGAACGACGCGCGGGTCGTCGTGAGCCCGCCGCCGTCCGTCTCTTCCGCGCGCAACACTGCCATAGGCATCTCCTTACTGCCGCGCTTACTTCTGCTTGTAGCGCCAGGCGGAAATGCCCGCCCCCTGAGCCGTGACTTTCACCTCCTGCGACGCGCCGGCTTTCAGGACTGGGATCTGGGCCTCCTGGGTCGCGACGGCCCCGCCTTTGGCGTCCAGGAACTCGACCGCCAGCGTCACCGGCGCTGGGGGAATCGGCTTGCCCGAGGGGGTCTGGGGCGACCGCCCGGTCGCGGTCATCGTGAGCGTGGCGCCGTTTCCTGAGGGCGAGAAGTCCGTCGCTTTCACATCGACCGGGAGCGCCAGCACCCGCTCCGCCATCTTGACCGCGCTGTCCACCTTGGAGCTCTCCTTGTATCCCTCTCCTTGCAGCTTGAGCGCGTTCTCGCTCAACGGCTCGATCGCGGCCAGTTTGGTAGCGGTCGCCAGCAGCTTGGGACCGTCCTTCAGGGCGAGGTAGGTGTTGCTCAGATTGGACAGCGCGTCCCGATTGTAAGGCTCCGCATCGGCCGCTTTTTGGAACGCCGCCGCCGCCTCCGCGTACTTCTTATCGTTGTAGAGGTTGACGCCCGCGCTCATGAGATCCTGCGATGCAGCGGGGGTCGCGCCCGGAGCGCCGCCCGTGTTCACCAGGTCCTTCTCCAGCGCCTGGGCCTTCTCCGCCTGTCCCAGCCCGCGATAGGAGGCGGCCAGCCCGCGCTTGGCCTCGTTGTCGTTGGGCACCCACGAGAGATAGTGCTCGAACGCCGCGGCGGCTCCGTCGTACTTCTTGGCATTGAGCAGGATCGCGCCCTGATTGAACGCCGACCGGTTGCGCACCTTGATCTCGGTGGTGTCTCCGGACGTGACCGGCGCGGCGGCGGCCCGACCGAAGTACAGGGCAGCGCTGTCCGTCTGGCCCTTCTCGTTCATGATGGAGGCGATCTGGTAGTCGGTGATGGGCGACCCGTGATAGACCACGGACGCCTGACGATACAATGCGAGCGCCGAATCGGCGTTCTTCTGCTCTTCGAATTTGCTGCCGGCCTTCACCAGTGTGACCCACGCGTTCTTGCGGTACCCATCCACGTCCTTGGCGCAGTCTGGCGCGAGCTGGACCGCATGAGTGAGCGTGGAATCGGCGTGGTAGATGTCCCCCCGCTGGAGATAGATCCGTCCCAGGAAATAATAGGCGGCGGGATTCTTCTCCTGTCCGTTCTGCTTCATGGCCTCCTGCAGGACGCGCTCCCCATCATTGAGCAGCCGGTCCTTATTCTCCGGCACATCGGTTTCGATGGAGCTCTTGAGGTACGAGGCGCCGCTGCTCACCTTGAAGTGATTCGGTTTGATCTTGCAATTGGGGGCGATATACTGGGCGGGCATCGACTTGGCGACCCGGTCGCTGAGCACGGGCTGCTGGGCGAGCGCGGGGGCTGCACTCGCCGCCGCGACCAGCAGGAGCGTTGAGGCGATATTCGCTTTCACTCGTCATGACTCCTTGTTCGGGGTCAAAAGCCGGGCGGCTCCCTCGGGGCCTACCAAGCGGAGTGCCCGCTCTTGCAAGTCCCTTGCCACCTGGTGGGCGGGCCGGCCGGTGCGCCGTGCAACCGCCGCTACGTCTTCGTATTCGGGCTTGACGCGAGGACCGTCCGGACCCATCAGCAC
This sequence comes from Gemmatimonadales bacterium, assembly GCA_036265815.1. NCBI lineage: Bacteria > Pseudomonadati > Gemmatimonadota > Gemmatimonadia > Gemmatimonadales > Gemmatimonadales bacterium. The sequence goes on along the minus strand of DATAOI010000072.1, from coordinate 31,492 downwards.
CTTCACGCGGACCCGGGTACCGTCCCCAATTTCAACCTGGACTTCGCGCCGGGGCAGCGTCACCCGTTCCGCGCTCTGGCGGCGGATGCCCGCGGTGGTGCTGTGGCGGAAGAACGCCTCCCCTACCCTCTCCGCCTCGGCGGGCGCGACCGTCGCCTCGACCCGGAATCCGGTGCGGCCCTTCTTCATCTGGCTGGCCCACAGCTGCACATCGAGGGCGCCCGCGGCGAACAGCGCTTCCCTGAGCGGGTCCAGGTACTCCGGGCTCAGATCGTCCAGATCGGTGGACAAGAGGATCACCTCTGCCGCCTCCGCCACCGCCTCGGCCTGGAGCAGGCGGAGCGCATTGGGATAGTGCTCCGGGTTCCGTCCACCCGCACCCCAGGCGCCGCCTCCCACCGCGCGCCAGTGGGACGGCGGCCGGCCCGCCGAGAGCACCCGCAGGAGCACGGCCCCGGTCGGCGTGGTGGCTTCGCCGGATACCGGTCCGTTCGGACCGATCTCGACACCTTCCAGCAGCATCGCCGTGGCCGGCGCGGGTACGGGAATCACTCCATGCGCCGCGCGGACCCAGCCCGTGCCCAGGGTCACCGGCCAATTGTAGATCCGCGTGATCCCGAGGCGCTCGAAGCCTTCGATACCGCCGACAATGTCCACCAGGGCGTCGACGGCTCCCACCTCGTGCAGTGCCACCTCCTCTGCCGAAACGCCGTGAATCCGCCCTTCCGCCTCTCCCAGCAGCCTGAAGGCGTCGACCGCTCGCTCCCTCACCCACCCCGAGAGTGGCGCTCGCTCCACTCGTGCGATCAGCTCTCCCACGTGGTGGTGTGGCGCCCCGCCGCCGGCCCGGCCCGGGTCGCGGGTATGCTCGTGACGGTGACCGTGCTCCTGCGGGTGGACGTGCTCATCAGCAGCGTGACCATCACCCGGTACCGGCTCCGCAGGATGCTCCTGCTTCCCACCGGGCAGCACGACGTCCACCTTGGTGGCTTCCAAGCCACACCGAACGACGGACCCGATCTCGACCCGCACGTCAGGAAACCCGAGACGGCCTGGGAGTGCTCGCAGCCACTCTTCGGGTGCGCCCGCCGCGACGAGCGCCCCGAGCAGCATGTCGCCGCTGATGCCGGCCACCGGGTCCAGGATGGCAAAACGTCCATCGGGCATAGACTTATAAATATGGACTCGATCCCGATCCGAGGCAAACCTCGGCAGTCGGCTATTGGCTCGCCTGCAGGTGCGAGAGCACCCGTTCAGCGAGCCTGGTGGAGAACCCCGGAAGGGTGGCGAGCTCGGAGACCGAGGCCGATCTCACTCCCGCCAGGCTGCCGAACCGCTCCAGCAGCTGGCGCCGTCGCCTCGGCCCCACCCCCGGGATGTTCAGCAGCTCGGAGGTGATGGTGCGTTGGGTCCTGCGCTTGCGGTTGTAGGCCAGTCCGAAGCGATGCGCCTCGTCACGGGCCCGCTGCAGCAGCCGGAGCGACGGGCTCCGCCGGGTCAGGCGCAGGCTCTCCGGCTTGCCCGGCAGGAACACCTCCTCCTCCCGCTTGGCCAGGCTGACCATCGGGATCCCACCCAGGCCGAGCTGCTCGGCCGCCTCCAGCGCCGCATTGAGCTGGCCCTTGCCGCCATCGATGACGAAGAGGTCGGGCATAGGAAGCTGCTCGTCGCGCCTGCGGGTGAGGTAGCGGGTGAGCACCTCCTGGATGGCGGCGAAATCGTCCTGCTGTCCGAGCCCCTGGATCTTGAACTTGCGATACTCGCTCTTCCGAGGGCGTCCGGCCTCGAACCACACCAGCGACCCGACCGTATCGCGGCCCTGGTTGTGGGAGATGTCGACGCATACCAAACTGCGAGGCACCACGCTCATGCCGAGATCGCGACCCAGGGCATACACCGGGTCTTCCGAGCGCTCCTCGGTCTCGAACGACTCAATCTTGAGACTCTCCAGGAGATGCCGCGCGTTCTGGTCCGCCAGCTCCAGCCAGCGGTGCGCCGTGCCGCGCTGGGGAATATTCCAGTCGACGTCCGGAAGCAGTGCCCGCAGAGCATCCCAGTCCTCCGGCGGAAACGGAACGACCAGCCGTTTCGCCCGTTCGGCGGCGGGCACGTAGTAGCGGACCAGGAAGGCGGCGAGCACGGCGCCATCCTCCTCTTCCTCCAGGCCCTCGAGAAAGCGGTGCTCCCGACCGAGCACGGCGCCATCGCGGACCCGGATCAGCACGCCGGCCGCGTCGTCGCCATCGCGGGCATAGCCCACCACGTCGGCGTCGCCGGTGCCGATGATCTCCACGCTGGCGGGCTCCTCCAGCCGGTCGAGCCAGCGGAGAGCGTCGCGCAGCTCCTTGGCGCGCTCGTAGTCTTCCCGCACGCTCGCCGCCAGCATCGCCTCCCGCACCCGTGCGCGCACGTCCTGCGTCCGGCCTTCCAGGAAGCCCAGCACGTCCTCCACCATCTGGCGGTATTCGGCAACGTCCTGCCAGCCCATGCAGGGGGCCTTGCAGCGGCCGATGTAATAGTCGAGGCATGGCCGTTCCCGACGCTCCCGGGGCAGGTCGTCGGCACAGCTCCGCACCGTGTACAGCCGGCGGATGATGGCCAGGGTCTTCCGGAGCTGGCCGACGTCGGTGTACGGCCCGAAGTAGCGGGCACCGGAAATGTCCCGGCGGCGGGTCACCAGGACCCGGGGGAACGGCTCGCCCAGGGTGACCGCGATCGATGGGTAGCTCTTGTCGTCCTTCAGCCGAACGTTGAAGCGAGGGCGGTACTCTTTGATGAGGTTGTTCTCGAGGATGAGCGACTGCGGCTCGCTGGGCACCACGATCGTCTCGACGTCGGCGATGAGGCGCTGCAGCAGCTGGTTCTTGGGGCTGGCCTCGAAATCGGCCGCGAAGTAGCTCCGCACCCGGCTGCGCAGCCGCTTGGCCTTACCGACGTAGAGAATCTCCCCGCCAGCGTCCTTCCACAGATAGACGCCGGGACCTTCCGGCAGGGTATCGAGCTTGCGCTGCAGTGCGTCGGAAATATGTGGCGCGGTCATGGACTATCGCTGGATCGCCAGGCCCGGCGGATGACGAATCTGGCTTCCTCCACCCCCAATCTGTCGGTCATCAAAAAATACACCGCTCCGTACACCCCGAGCACCAGCACCGCCTCGCCCACGGGATGCGCCAGCGGAAGCAGCCGGCGCATTCCCCACCCGGCCAGCGCGGCGAGACCCGCGCTTCCCCAGAGCCGTGCGAGCAGCGCCACCGGCACGCCGGTCTCCCCAATGCGCCGGTTCAAGCTCCGCCGCAGCAGAAGGAACTCGATCCAGCCGGCGATGCCGGCCGAGGCCGTCAGCCCCGCCGCGCCCCATCGCGGGTCGACGCCCAGGGCGCGTGGCAGCGGAAGCGCGAACAGGTACCCCAGCCCCACGGTCAAGGCCACCCGAAGCACCGCGAACCTGAGCGGGGTCCGGGTATCGTGCAGCGCGTAGTAGGTGGATGCGTACAGCCGCCCCATCGTCGACGCCAGCAGGCCCACGGCCGATCCCGCGAGAATGCCCCAGACGTAGATCGTCATCTGGCGAGTGAACTCGCCGGACTGGTAGAGCGCGCCCGCGATCACGTCGCCCAGGGCGAGAAACGCCACCGCGGAGGGCACCACGAAAAAAGCGATCTGCCGGAGCCCGGCGCCGAGACGGCCGCGCAGGTATGCCCCTCGGGTCGCCTCGTCACCGGTTGCGCTCGACATCGCCGGCAGCTCTGCCGCCGAAACCGACATGCCGAACAGGCTGACTGGCAGCGTATAGAGCACCTGGGCATAGGAGAGCCCGGCCACCGCACCGGTCGGGAGCAGGCTCGCGAGTACCGTATCGACGTAGGCGCTGATCTGGACGACACCCCGCCCCACGAACACGGGCCCGAAATTGCGGAGCACTTCGGCCACGGCTGGAGAGCCGCGGACCAGCCGCGGCAGCGTTCCGTGCAGCAGCCGCATGACGGTCGGAAGCTGGATCCCGAACTGTAGGAGGCTGCCGGCGACGGACCCCCAGGCCGCGATCTCGGCCAGCCCGTACTGCGGGACTCCTCGTCCGAACCCGACGAGAGATCCGATGATCACCAGATTCCACAGGACCGGCGCCGTATAGGAGAGAAAGAATCGCCGGTGGCTGTTGAGGACCCCGAGGCACCAGGCCGACAGCACCAGGAGACCGGCGCCGGGAAAGAGGATCCGGACCAGCCGGATGGTAACCTCCCGCTTCACGCCCTCGAAGCCCGGCGCGATGATCGCGATCATCCAGGGGGTGAACAGGATCCCCGCCAGCACCAGTCCCGAAGTGACCAGTCCCAGCAGCGCCGCGACCGCCGCCGCCACCCGGCGCGCTTCCCGCTCCTCCCCCGCCGCGCGGAGCCCGGCGTACACCGGAATGAAGGACGCCGAAAGCACCCCCTCGCCGAACAGATTCTGCAGGAAGTTCGGGATCCTGAACGCGGCGTTGAAGGCGTCCGCCGCATCGGAGGTGCCGAAGTAGTGAGCGAAGACCCGGTTGCGGATGAGGCCGACGATGCGGCTGAGCAGAATGCCGGCGGCCACCGTCATCGCCGGACGAGGCGTGCGGCGGGGAGGGGCGGTCAGGAACCCGGCGGCGGTGGGAGGGTGGACCGGTGCGACGGCTCGGCCAGCAGCCGTTGCAGGAACGCGTTCTCGTCCTGCAGCGTCTGAACGCTCCGGGTCAGATCGTCCACGTCGGCCTCGAGCAGCTCGACCTTCTTGGCCAGCTCGGCCAATCCCGGCGGCGTGGCCTGGGGGCCCTCCAACCGCCGCGCGATGGCACGCCCGATCGGAGAATCCACCACGATGCCCATGATTGGAATCAGAAGCGCCACGATCAGGATGAGCGCGATGATCGACATGGGTCGAGTCTACGAAGGTTGCCGCGGCCCTTCAAGGGCGAGTGCGTACCATCCCTCGATCGCGGCGGCCAGCTCCTGCAGCAGCCCGGGTCCGTAGCGGGCCAGAAACGGCGCCACCGTCAGCACGCGCTCCTGGGGCTTCTGGTTGGGAAGCACGGCGGCCCGGGCCTTGGCCAGCTGGCCGAGCTCGGTCTCCTGCCGGCGCTTGAGGTGCTGCACCAGTTTCTTCTCGACGTCCTGGGTGCCGGCTACCGCCTGCTGCCGCACACCCTGAATCGGTCGCGTGAGGGTCGGATCGATGGTCGCGGCGGCATGGGCCAGCCGATCGTAGCCCGACTCGAGCGCTGCTCGGATCGACCCGAGCGCCTCGACCGCCTCACTCGGCAATTGCGATCGGACCAGCCGCGCCTCCAGGGCTCCGGAGGGCTCCAGCAGCTCGGCCAGCGTAATGCCGAACTTTTCCACGACTCGATCGACCCGCGGCTCCACCACCACGCCGGACCAGCGCGGCAGCGGCTGCTGCCGCTCGATGCCGAGCCGATGGTAGATCGGCGGCGTCAGCACCAAGTAGCGGAGCTCGCCGGGCCCGCCCAGGTAGGCCACTGTGGGGAGGAGCACGCTCTCCAGCACCGGCCGAAGCAGCACGTTGGGTGAGAGCCGGTCGGGCCGCTCGGCGGCGATGCGCTGGAGGGCCGCCAGGTCGAACCGCTCCCGGCTGCGGCGGGTGACGAACGCGGGTCCGTCCGCCACCAGGCGGTCTCGTCCGAGGCCGGCTTCGAGCATGACCAGCGACGCTCCGTCACCCACTGTAACTCCCGACGTGCGTGCCGTGGTGCCCAGCGCCTCGATATGGCGGTCGAGGTCGCGCTCGAGATCCCCCGCAGTGGCGAGGGCGCGCACCAGGTGCGGAGCCATCGCGCGCTTGACGGCGAGGTGGGTGCTGTCGAGACAGAGTACGTCGAGCGGAGCCAGCAGCTCCGCCATGGCACCTCCGTAGCTGCCGGCGACGGTCGCCTGCGGGCGATAGTGCCGTTCCAGCCAGTCCAGAGTGGACTGGCGAAACTCGGAGGCTGGAAGATCGGCCGCGAGCCGCTCCAGCGCGGGGACGATACCTGGTCCGAGCGGCTCGCGGTACATCGGGGTGAGCGGGGCCTCCGGCGGACGGGGCGGCAGGCCCGCCGTCACCACGCTTCCATCTCCGCCGATCCAGGAGGCCTGGCTGGCCTCGGCGAAGTCGTGGTCGTCACCCGCCAGCCAGAACACCGGCACCACCGGCCGTGACCACTCCCGCTCCAGTAGCCGCGCCAGCGCCGCCGCGGAGAGCGCTTTGTGAATGGTGTAGAGTGGACCGGTAAAGAGCCCGGGCTGCTGTCCGGTGGTGATAGCGACCGCCCCCGGGAGCTGCAGGCGGGCGAGTCCCGCCGCGAGCGCTGCGGACGGGACGAACGCCGGGGCCAACGCGGGATCGAACCCGTTGGATCGGGGTTGCGGACGCTCCAACGGCCCGTCGACGATCGGCGTCGGGACGAAGCGCAGGCTCATGCGGTCTGTCCGAATAGGATCGTGCGCGGCGAGGTGTCGGTGAGCGGGGCGGCCTGATAGTCGCCGAAGCGATGCCGGAGCGTGATGCCCGCGTCCCGCATCATCGCCGCGATCTCCTCCGGGGCGAACAGCCGCACCCGCTCGGCGAATCGCTGGCTGCCGCTTTCGATGGACTTGCAGACGTAGCGCCCATCCGCTGATACCGACCGCCCCACCCGGAACTCCACGTCTCCGACCTGCACCGTCTCCTTGGCCACCAGTTGCCGGCGAACCGCCGCGGCGTTCAGAAAGTCGAGCACGAACCAGCCGCCTGGCCGGAGGGTGGAGACCATTTCCCGGAGCGCCGCGGCATGCTCCGCGTCATGTTCGAAATATCCGAAGCTGGTGAAGAGGTTGACGGTGAGGTCCATCGAGCGGGGCCGGACCGGCAGCTGCCGCATGTCGGCCCGGATGAGAGGCGCGTCGGTCAGGCGCTGCGCGATACGGAGGAGCGTCGCCGAGAGATCGAGGCCGAAGCAGCGCGCACCCGCCGAGCGGAAGGCCCGGGCATGGCGTCCGGCGCCGCAGGCCACGTCGAGCACCCGCCAGCCGGGCTGGAACGGAATCGTGCCGACGATCAGCTCCACCGCGCGGTCCGCCTCTGCCTCGTCGCGATGGGGGTAGAGCTCGAGGTATTTCTCCCCGAACCACTCCTCGAACCATTCGGTCACTGGCCGCTCATCTGGCACCCTTGTGATAGGGTTCGCCCCGGAGGATCGTGAACGCCCGGTAGACCTGCTCCAGGACCACCAGCCGGGCCAGCTCGTGCGGCAGCGTGAGCGGGCCGAGGCTCCAGCGCATCTGCGCCTCGGCGATCAGCTCGGGGTCGAGTCCGCGAGACCCGCCCAGCAGCAGCGCGAGCGGCCGCCCGGCGAGCTGCCAGCGCTCCATCTGTCCGGCCAACGCCTCGCTGGTGAGCGCCGTGCCCTCGCGAGCCAGCGCGACGAGACCGGCGCCGGCGGGCAGCCGCTCCCGCAGCCGCTCCGCTTCCTGCCGCCGCTGGGCGGTTAGAGTGGGTGCCCGGGCGGCCTCCCGTATTTCGACTTCCCGCACCCGGACGTAGCGCGACAGTCGGCGAAGATAGTCGTCGCACGCCTCGCGGAGGCTGGGGCGCAGCTTCCCGACCGCGAGGAGGGCGATCTCCACCTAGGCGTACATACCCCGGAGCCGGTGGACCGTGGCGACCCGCTGGATCGCCAGCATGTAGGCCCCGATCCGAAGGTTGATGCCGTGCCGTCCCGCCATCTCGGCGACCTCCTCGAAGGAGCCGACCATGATCCGCTCGAGCCGCTGGTTGACGGTCTCCTCGTCCCAGAAGTAGCCTCCGCGGTCCTGCACCCACTCGAAGTAGCTGACCGTGACACCGCCGGCGTTCGCGAGAATGTCGGGGATCACGAACACGCCATTGTCTTCCAGGATCTTGTCCGCACCGGCCGTGGTCGGGCCGTTGGCGCCTTCGCAGATGATCCGCGCCTTGATGGCGCCGGCGTTCTGACTGGTGATCACATTCTCCAGCGCCGCCGGGACCAGCACCTCACAGTCCAGCGTCAGCATCTCGGTGTTGTTGAGGTGCTCCGCCTCCTTGTAGTCGCTCAGGAAGCGGTGCTGCTTCACGTGCTGCTGCAGCTCCCGGATGCGCAGGCCCTTGGGATTGTACACGGCGCCCGACTTGTCGCTGACAGCCACGATGGTGAGCCCCAGCTCCTCCATCAGCTGGGCGCTGATCGAGCCTACGTTCCCGAACCCCTGGACCACCACGCGGGTTCCCTGGATCGGCATGCGCAGGCGCTTGAGGGCCTCGCGGGTCACGATCATGCAGCCCCGCCCCGTCGCCTCGCGGCGGCCGAGCGACCCACCCATCTCGATCGGCTTTCCGGTCACGACGGCGGTGACCGTATGCCGCTTGTGCATGGAGTAGGTGTCCATGATCCAGGCCATCATCCGCTCGTTGGTGTTGACGTCCGGTGCGGGTACGTCCGAGTCGGGGCCCAGGATGTCGATGATGGCGGAAGTGTAGCGGCGGGTGATCCGTTCGAGCTCGGCATTGGAGAGGGTGGCCGGGTCGCAGATCACGCCCCCTTTGGAGCCACCAAACGGGATGTTCACCACCGCGCATTTCCAGGTCATCCACGCCGCCAGGGCCTTCACTTCGTCCAACGTCACGTTCATATCGAAGCGGATGCCGCCCTTGGCCGGACCCCGCGAGGTATTGTAGAGGACCCGGTAGCCGGTGTAGACCTCCACCTCGCCGTTGTCGCGCAGGAAGGGGATCGACACGATGATCTGCTTCTCCGGACTCCGGAGCACCTTGTAGTGCCCGGGATCGAGACTCAGCCGCTGGGCCGCGTAGTCGAAGCGCGACATCATCGCTTCGAACGGATTCTCCTCGTTGAGGAAGGTGTCCTTCTCGGGTCGGATGAGGAACTGACTGGGTCGACCGGTGGTAGTCATAAGCGGTCCAGGATGCTCCGAGGCTGATTTTGTGTTAGAGGCTTTCGACCGGTGTGACGACGGCGTCCAGCGCGGCGGTGATGCGATCGCCGCCCTCTTCCCATACCAGATCCAGCATCGCCACCAGCGGCTCCGGTACGGCATGCGGCCAGCGGTCGCGCAGCTTCACCGCATCCTTCTGGGTGATCACCACGTGGTCGGCCCGGCGGGCCGCATGCGCCAGCCACGCCACGTCCTCGTCGCGGTAGTCGTGGTGGTCTTTCCAGGTGGCGACCTGGACCGCGGCACCGGTCGCCTTCGTCTGAGCCACGAACGCGTCCGGGTCGGCGATGCCCGACGCGGCCACCACCCGCTTGCCGGCCAGCGACGTCGCGGGCACCCGGGCGCGACTGACCAATCCCTCCAGCGCGCGGAGGCTCAGGTGAGCGACGGCCAGGGGCCCGGCGACCCGGCCGCGGAGCTGCTCTGCCAGCGTGAGGGCCGCCTCGATCGTGGCCCGCTTGCGAGTGATCACGACCGCGTCCGCGCGCGCCAGCGCATCCCAGCTTTCGCGCCAGGGGCCCGCTGGCAGCGGCCAGCGCACCGCGCGGGTGGTCTCGGCGCTCATCACCACGATGTTGAGGTCACGGCGCACGTCGAGCCGCTGGTAGGCATCGTCCAGGACCAGGACCTGAGCCCCGTTGGCGAGGGCGCGCTCGGCCCCCGCCAGCCGGTCGGGATCGGCCACCACCACGGCCCGCGGCACCGAGTCCTGATGGACCAGGGTCTCGTCTCCACCATAGCCCCGAAGCAGGATGCCCGGCGTGAGCCCGCGCGCCACGTAGTGGGCCGCGATCCAGCTCGCGATCGGCGTCTTGCCCGAGCCGCCCACGGTGAGATTCCCGACGGCGACCGCCGGCAGCGGCAGGTCGCGGACCGGCAGCCAGCCTTGCCGGTAGGCGAGGCCGCGTGCCACCATGCCGGCATGCCAGAGACCCGACACCGGTAGCAGCGCCAGCCGGGCGAGACGCGCGTCGGGGCGGCGGCTGGTCCAGAGCCAGCGCATCAGCCGGTGGGTGTCTCCCCGCCGGGTCACCGGGCGGCCCCCGCGATCTCGTCCAGACGTCGGCGTGCCTCCGTCATGCCCTGCGAGAAGCCCGCCTCTCCCGGGGCGACCTCGAACGGCCGCCCGTACACCACGCGTACCCGCGCGGCGGGCTGGGGAATGATGAAGCGGTCCCACGAATGTAATCGCCAGGCACGGTCAACCTCCGCGTGCAGCGGCACGATCACCGCCCCACCTCGCTGGGCAGCCGCCACCACCCCGGGCTTGAGCTCACGGCGCGGGCCTCGAGGCCCGTCCGGGGTGAAGGCCACGGCATGGCCCGCCTGGAGCTCCCGTACCGCGCCCAGCAGGGCTCGCGCCGCGCCCCGTGTGCTGGAGCCCCGCACCGCTCGGTAGCCCAGGGAGCGCGCCAGGTCGGCCAGATACTGGCCGTCGCGCGCCTCGCTCACCACGATGGCGATGGCCTGCCGTCGGTGCTGCCAGAGGAGCGGAAGCAGGGCCTCGTGCCACAGCAGAAATACCACGGGCCGCTTCGCCTCGTGGAGCGCCCGCCAGCGCTCCTCGTGCTCCGTTCGAATCCGCCAGGAGTGGGCCAGCAGCCGCACCGCCGGCCCGGCCAGAACCCGGGCGGCTCCCGGTGGGACCTTCAGCCGCACGCGGCGAGGAGCTCATCGGCGAGCTCGACGACCCGGGCGGCGGCGCCCGCGGCACCCAACCGGGCTCGCACCAGGGCGAGCCCCTCGTGCTGCGACACCGTCCGCGGGTCGGCCGGGTCGAGCAGCGGCCCGAGCGCGTCGGCCAGCGGTCCGGCTTCCGCCTGATCCTGCAGCAGCTCGGGCACCACCTCACGCTCGGCCACCAGGTTCACCAGGCTGACCCAGCGGACGGTGCGGAGTCGTTGGAACATGTGCCAGGTGAACGGGTGCACCTTGTACGCGACCACCATGGGAACATCCGCCAGCGCGGCCTCGAGCGTGGTGGTGCCCGACTTGGCGAGGGCGGCATTGGACGCGGCGAAGAGAGAGATCGGATCGCCCCGCACGATCTCGATCGGCCCGGGATCGGCATACTCACCGGTCGCGGTGCCCGCCACCAGCACTCGATCGCACCGGCGTTCACCAAGCAGCCGGAGCGCCGCATCGCGGAATGGCTGCCACAGGCGGCGGATCTCCTGGCTGCGGCTGCCGGGAAAAATTCCCAGCACCCGGCTCTCGGGCGCGATCCCGAGGCGGGCGCGGGCGGGTGCCCTGTCGGGCCACGGTCCGCGGTCAACCAGCGGATGTCCCACATATTCGCTCCGGAGGCCCAGGCCGCCGAAGAATGGCTGCTCGAAGGGAAGCACCACGGCCAGCCGGTCCACCGCTGCCGCGAAGCGGCGGGCGCGTCCTGGATGCCAGGCCCAGAGTTGGGGCGCAATGTAGTAGAGGACCTTGGTCCCCGCCCGCCGTGCGGCCTCGGCAACCCGAACATGAAAGCCGGGGTAATCGATCAGGATCACCAGATCGTAGCGCCCGGTCCTGAAGTCCCGCCGCAGCGCCCGGAACAGTCGCACGTGAGCCGCGAGCTTGGTGACGATTTCCACCAGACCGAACGCGGCCAGCCCCTCCATCGGATACCGGATGGCTGCGCCGGCCTCGGCCATGCGCGGGCCGCCGAGCGCGTCAATCACGGCGTCCGGATAGCGCTGCCGGAGTGCGCGGACCACCCCGGCGCCGTGCAGGTCCCCCGAGGGCTCGCCGGCCGAGATGAAGATGCGGGGGGCGGCCCGCGCGATCATCCGAGCGACGTGGCGGCCAGCGGGGAGGCGCGGACCGCGTCGGTGACTCGGAATGCCAGCGCCAGCGCCGCCCGGCCTTCCTCACCTCGCACCACCACCTCCCGCTGGCCCTGCACCGCGTGCACGAAGCTCTGCAGCTCCAGCGCGAGCGCGTCCGCTTCCGGCGCTTCCAGCGCGATGCGCTCGACCACGTCGCTGAGCTGCTTGCCGGTGCCCGGCCGCCAGCCGCTCCGCACCCGCATGAATTCCCCGCCCCCGCTGGCAAGATCGAGCGAGAGATAGCCATTGGGCTGGAACAGCCGAAGTCGCCGGATGCGCTCCCGCGAGACCCGCGACGCGGTCGCCAGCGCCACCGTCCCGTTGGCGAACTCGACCCTGGCATTCGCGATGTCGAGATGAGAGGAGAGCACCGGAAGGCCGGAGGCCCGGACCTCAGTGGCCTCCGCGCCCCCGGTGAGATGCAGGACCAGATCGAGGTCATGGATCATGAGGTCCAGCACCACGGCGACATCGGTTCCGCGAGGCTGGAACGAGGCCAGCCGCTGGCTCTCGATATAGCGCGGCCCGTCGAGATACGGCTCGGCGGCGCGGAGGGCCCGGTTGTAGCGCTCGATGTGCCCCACCTGGAGCTGGACCGCGCTCCGTCGCGCGGCGGCGATCAGGGCATCCGCCTCCTCGAGCGAACCGGCGAACGGCTTCTCCATGAGCACCGGTACGCCGCGCTCGAGCGCCCGGAGGCCCACGGCCGCGTGGGCGGGCGTGGGCACGGCAACGGTGACCGCCTCAACCCGGCCGAGCATCTCTTCCAGGTCGGCGAAGCACTGGGTTCCGCACTCCGCTGCCACCCTGGCGCCGCGCTCGGTGTCGATATCGCAGACGCCGACCAGGCGCGCCTCGGGCAGCGCCGCCAGGTGGCGGGCGTGGTGCCGTCCCAGGGCCCCTACTCCGATGACGCCGACCGGCAGCGGCGTGCTCACGCCGGCACGCCGCGCTCGGACGATTCGACGAACGCCAGGAATCGCTCCACTTCCGGGAACGGGGGCAGGTCGGTCCGCGCCCGCTCGAGCGCCTGGGAGAGATTGAGCTCGGAGTTGAAGAACAGCCGGTAGGCCCGCTTGAGCGCCGCCACGGTCTCGCCGGAGAAGCCGGCGCGCTGCAGCCCGATCGAATTGAGCCCGTAGAGCTCCATCGGGTTGCCCACCGCCTTCACGTACGGCGGAATATCCTGGTTGACCCGGGAGCCGCCACCGACGAAGGCATAGGCCCCGATGGTCACGAACTGGTGGACCGCATTGAGCCCGCTCAGCACCGCGTGGTCCTGGATGGTCACGTGCCCCGCGAGCTGGGTGCCGTTGGCGATCACCACCTCGTCTCCGAGGTGGCAGTCGTGCGCCAGGTGGACGTAGCTCATGATGAAGCACCGGGCCCCGACGGTGGTGCGGAAGCTCTGGGTGGTGCCTCGGTTGATGGTGGAGTACTCGCGGATGATGCTGCCGGGACCGACCTCGACCCAGGTCTCTTCCCCTTTGTACTTGAGGTCCTGGGGATCGCCGCCGAGAATCGAGCCGTCCCCCACGGTCACGTCCTCGGCCAGACGGACGTTGCGCTGCAGCCGGGCGCGGGGGCCGATCCGACATCGGTCCCCGATACAGACGTGCGGACCCACCATGGCCCAGGGCCCGATCTCCACCCCCTGCCCCAGCTCGGCGGCGGGATCGAGAATGGCGGTCGGGTGCACCACCGTGATCACCGGTCGACCACTCGCGCCATCATTTCGGCTTCGGCCACCACGTTACCGTCCACATAGGCCACCCCCTTCATCCGGCAGGTCCGGCCGCGGTTCTGCAGCATCTCCAGCTCGCAGCGCAACTGGTCGCCGGGCAGGACCGGCCGGCGGAACTTCACGTTGTCGAGCGACATGAAGTACACCACCTTCTGGTCGGGATCCTCGATCGTGCCCAGGAGCAGCATGCCTCCGACCTGGGCCATCGCTTCGATGATCAGCACGCCCGGCATGATCGGATGGCCGGGAAAGTGGCCCTGGAAGAACGGCTCGTTGATGGTCACGTTCTTGATCCCCACGATCCGTCTGGTTCCCTCGACCTCCAGGATCCGGTCGACCAGGAGGAAAGGGTACCGGTGGGGAATCACGTCCAGGATCCGGCCGATGTCCATCGCCACGCCTCCGTTGCGCAGAGCGGTTCGAGTGAGCCAGCGGGCCAGCGCGATATTTCCCTGGTGGCTCGGTCGGGTTGCGATCACATGAGCCTGGACCCGGCCGCCGACCAACGCCAGGTCGCCCAGGATGTCGGCCGCCTTGTGGCGCACGAACTCGTCGGGCCAGCGGAGCGCACCCCCGACGAGCCCCTCGTCCGAGAGCACCAGCGTGGACTCCAGCGCCGCGCCCAGCGCCAGCCCGCGGGCATGGAGCGCGTCCGCCTCACGAAGGAACCCGAAGGTACGCGCGCTGGCCAGCTCGCGGGTGAAATCCTGCGGGGTGATCTCGTAGCTCCCCGTCTGCCGGCCGATCAGCGGGTGGGCCCACTCTATGGTGGTGGTGAGACGGAGCGAGCGGGAGGGTGCCACCACGTAGCTGGAGTCGCCTTCGACGAGCTCGAACGGGGTGCCCACCCGGTAGATCAGCGGCTCGCCCGGCTGCTCGCAGAAACCCGCTTCCCGCATGGCGGTGACATAGGGCTCGAAGGAGCCGTCCCCGATGGGCGGCTCGGGCCCGTCCAGCTCCACCGTCAGATCGTCGAGCTCCAGCGCGGCGGCGGCGGCGAGGAGGTGCTCGACCGTCTGCACCGTTCCCGGGGCACGTCCCAGGGCGGTCCGCCGGTCGGTCGACTGCACCTCCGCGATCGTGGCGGGCACCGGGAGCGCATCGGGCAGGTCGACCCGCCGGAAGACGATGCCCTGCCCCGCCGGCGCCCCGGTGCAGCGGGCCGTGACCTGGACCCCGCTGTGGAGACCCACCCCACGCACGACGGCCGGAGCGGCGAGCGTGCGCCTAGGCATCGCCCTCGGTCTGGGCAACCAGCCGCTCCAGTTGGGTGATGATGGGGGCCACGCGATAGAGCGCCGCCTGTGCCCGAAGGAATTGCCGGTGGGGCCGCGCGGGGTGCCCGCTGAACGAGGCCCCGCCAGGGATGTCACCGAACACCGCGCTCTTGGCGGCCACCCGAACCCGGTCGCCGATGAGGAGATGGTCGGTCACGCCCACGTGGCCGGCCAGGATGACGTCGTTGCCGATCCGGGTGCTCCCGGCGATGCCGACGCCGGCCATCACCAGGCAGCGCTCGCCCAGCCGCACGTTGTGACCCACATGGACCAGGTTGTCGAGCTTGCTGCCGCGGCCGACCACCGTGTCGTCCACACTGCCCCGATCCACGCACGAATTGGAGCCGATCTCGACGTCGTCTTCCAGGATGCACCCGCCGACGTGCGGAATCCGGGTATGCCCCGCCGGACCGGACAGATACCCGAACCCATCGCCACCGATCACCGCGCCGGCCTTGAGGACCACCCGGCTGCCGATGGCACTGCCCGAATAGCAGACCACCCGGGGCCCGATCACGGTGTCCTCTCCCACGGACACGTGTTCGCCCAGGGAGACCCCTTCGGCCAGCCGGCAGCGCGCCCCGAGATGGACGCCCCGGCCGAGCACGACGAACGGCCCCAGATGGACGTCCGCTCCCAGGACGCACCCTGGTCCCAATCGGGCGGTGGGGTCTACGCCGGGCTGATGAGGGACGGCGGGAAACAGCGCGTCCATCACCCGGGTCAGTGCGGCGTAGGGATCCCGCACCACGATACGGGTGCGCGGACCCGGCTCCGCGTCGGCCAGCGCGTCCGGTACCAGCACGGCCCCCGCGCGGGAGGAGCGCAGCTCCTGCGCGTATCGGCTGGAGATGGCAAAGGAGAGCGCCTCCGGCCCGGCCCGGTCCAGCGGCCGGATGGCGCGGATGGTGACCGCCCCATCGCCAAGCAGGCGGCCACCGACGAGCTCGGCGACCGCCTGCGCGGTAAGGCCTCCAGCAGTCACGCGTTCAACTGCCCGCTTTGAGCTGCTGAATGACGCGCTGGGTGAGATCGAGCGACTTGTCGGCGGTCACGATGCCGCTGTTGGGCGAGCTCACATCGAAGATGATCGCGTAGTTGCCGGCGGCGCGGATGCCCTCGATGACGCTGTTCACCTTGCCCTGGATCGGATCGAGCAGCTCGCGCTCCCGGGTGCCGGCCTTCTGCTGGAGCTCCTGGGTGCGCTGCTCCAGCTTCTGCTGTTGCCCCTCGAGGTCCTTCCGCTTGGCGGTGCGCTGCGTCGGGCTCAGCAACACCGACTGCTGCTCGAAGTCGGAGGCGGATGAATCCAGCGTCGCCTGCAGCTTCTGCACTTCGCTCCGGTAAGTCGCGAGCTCCTTGGTGAACGTCGACTCGGCCTGGGCGTAGCCCGGGGTCTGCTTGAGGATGGCCTGCGTGTTGACGTAGGCGAGCTTCGCCCCCCCTCCCTGCTGTGCGGCCAGCGGCGCCGCAAGGCAGAGGACGGTGACCAGACAAGCCCAGTTTCCCACGACGGTCAGCTTCATGCTGTGCTCCCGATGAAAGGTGCGTACGACTCTAGTAGAAGTTGCCCAGCTTGAAATGCAGTTGCCAGCCCGGCGCCGGTCGGCCCTGCGAATCCACCTTGTCGAATCCATAGCCCAGGTCGATGCCGATGGGCCCCAGAGGCGACACCACGGCCGCCCCGAATCCCGCGCCCCGGAAGAGCCGGGTGGGGTCCCACTGCCGGGCCTCACGATAGACGTTGCCGGCATCGAAGAAGGCGTCCACATAGAGCGACTGGCTGACCCGGGCGCCGGCTTCGACCGTGAAGGCCGCGAACGACTTGCCGAACGCGTCCGCGCTCGCCTGGTTGCCGCTGGCCCCGGGGTCGAACCCGTTGGGGGTGATGGAGAACTCATCGTAGCCGCGGAGCGGGATGCCGTACTGCACGCCGCCCAGCGAATAGAGCTCGGTGAAGAACGGGCCCGCGTCGCCAAAGATGAATCCCGACTTCATGCTGAGCCCAAGCACGAACTGTACCCCGGCGCCGAGTTGCCCGCCCCCGCCCAGGGTGCCAAGGGGTGCATACCACTTGCCCTCGAGGTCCACCTTCCGGTAGTCGCCGGTGCCGCCCAGAAAGCCGCCGTTGAGCTCGCCGCTGACGTTCGCCAGTGAGCCGCCGGTCGCGAACGGCAGGCCGACCCGGGTGTCGCGCAGGATGCTGCTGCCGATGGTGGAGCGGCTGCAGGCGCTGCAACTGAAGCGGGCCCGCAGGTCGGCCGATCCCTCGGTGTATCGCACCCGCTGGTAGGAGTACGAGGTGAACAGCCGGGTGTAGCGGGAGCCGAAGAAGGGGAACCCGAGCTGCAGGCTGCCCCCGGTCTGCTTCCGGCGTCCGAGGTCACCCACGGTGAACCGGGCGCGGGAATCGAACAGCGAGACCGTGCCGGAGATTCGACTCTCCCGGATGGCCGGATCGGTATAGCTCAGGGTGAAGTCGTTGATGTTCTTGCCGAACTGCCACTGGAGCTTGCCGCGCTTGCCGCGGCCGAACAGGTTCGGCTCCTCCAGTCCGAGGAACCCTCCGACTCCGGTGCCCTGCCCCAGCGATGCGCCGAAATTGATGTTGCCGGTCCGGCGCTCCTCGACCCGGAAGACGATGTCCACATCGACGCCGTTGGCGGACGGCTTGACGTCGGGATTGGGCAGCGGCTGCTGGAAGAATCCCAGGTTGGAGATGTTCTGGTAGGACCGGATCAGGCGCTCCTGGCTGAAGAGATCGCCAGGGAGCATCACGATCGCCTCCCGGATGACCCGCTCGTGGGTCACGTCGTTGCCCACGATCTCCACCTTGTTGATCGTGGCGGGCGATCCTTCCCGAATACTCCAGCGCAAGTCGATGATGGGGGTTCCGTCGGGCCCGGTGCGCTTGGTCTCCACC
The DNA here is from genome assembly GCA_036265815.1 of Gemmatimonadales bacterium. Taxonomy (NCBI): domain Bacteria; kingdom Pseudomonadati; phylum Gemmatimonadota; class Gemmatimonadia; order Gemmatimonadales; species Gemmatimonadales bacterium. The sequence continues at coordinate 13,757 of DATAOI010000072.1, read as the reverse complement.
GGTTCGACATGGGCGTAGATGTAGCCGTTGTTGGCATAGGCGGTCGCCACCTTCTGGGTGGCGTCCTCCCATTCCGAGCGGCTGAACGGCCGAGGCCCTCCCACCGGAGCGCCGCTGAGTCCTATGGGCCCGAAGGGATAGAATGCCTGCAGCTCCTCCGAGGAGAACCGGCGGTTGCCCTCGATGTCGAAGGTGCCGACGTGATACGCCTGCCCCTCGTCCACGCTGAGCTTGAGCACGGCCTTGCCGCCCGCCGAGTCCGCCACCAGGGAGTCGTGGGTCACCTGGAAGTCGACGAATCCCTGGTCGGCGTACCAGCGCGGGAGCCGCTCGCGCACGTCCTGATCCACCTTCCGCTCGTCGTACTCTCCCTTCTGGAACCACCAGAACCCTTCCGGCTTGGTGGCCATGTGCTTGACCACGGCCTTGTCGCCGAAGCGCTTGTTGCCGTCGACCTCGACCTGGCTGATCGCCACCCGCTCGCCCTCGTTCACGTCGAAGACGATCCGCACGGCTCCGCCGGCCTGCGCCAGCTCCAGCGCCTTCACCTCCGCCGCGTAGTAGCCGTCGTGCTTGTACAGCGAGTCGATGGCGGCCCGGGACTGCTCCACCGCATTGCGGTCGACCGGCCGCTTCTCGGTGAGCTTGACCCGCCCCTTGACCTCGTTCTCCGGGAGTTTGCGCACGCCGCGAACTGCCCACCTCTCCAGCACGGGACGCTCTTTGACCTTGATGGCAAGCACCAGCCGATCACCGGCCGCGCGCTGCTCCACCAGAACGTCATCGAACTGCCCGGTCCGAAAGAGGGCCGTGATGGCCCGCTGAATGTCGCGGTAGTTGGTGGGTTGGTGAACGATGATGCCGGAGGTGCCGACGATCTGGGCGGCGCTCAAGCGCACGTTTCCCTCGACCGCGATGCTGTCGACCGCGGGCGGGGTCTCCTCCTGTGCGCGAAGCGCCGCCGGCGCTCCCAGGACGGAGGCGACGGCGGCGAAGATGAGAGGGAAGCGGTGCATCACGAGTGGGTGGGGGGTGAGCACGCCGGGCCCCCGAAGGAGCCCGGCGTGGCGCCCTAGGCCCGGGTGCCGGTCAGCGCCCGGAAGGCCAACCGCTCGCCGTCGGGCGCCACATCCACCTCGATCTCGTCGCCCCGGCCGAAGTCTCCCATCAGGATCTTCTCGCTGAGGGGATCCTCGATGTAGCGCTGAATGGAGCGCTTGAGAGGCCGGGCGCCGAAGTTCTGGTCGTAGCCCTTCTCGACCAGGAAGTCGACCGCTGCGGGCGTGAGCTTGACCTCGTCGCCCAGCCGCCGCTGCACCTCGCGGAGCAGGATGGTGACGATCTGCGCGATGTGGTCCTTGTCCAGCGGGTGAAAGACGATGACGTCGTCCAACCGGTTCAAGAACTCCGGGTTGAAGACCTTGTTCATCTCCTCTTTCACCGTCTCCTGCATCTTCTCGAAGTTGCCCTTCACATCCCCGCCGTGGAAACCGAGAGTCTTGCCCTGCATGATGTCCCGGGCCCCCACGTTGGAGGTCATGATCACGACCGTGTTCTTGAAGTCGATCATCCGCCCGTAGTTGTCCGTGAGGTGGCCCTCATCCAGCACCTGGAGCAGGATGTTGAACACATCCGGGTGCGCCTTCTCGATCTCGTCCAGAAGGACGACGGAGTAGGGCTTCCGCCGCACAGCCTTGGTCAGAGTGCCCGAATCCTCGTAGCCCACATAACCCGGAGGGGCGCCGATCAGCCGGGAGACGGAGAACTTCTCCATGTACTCCGACATGTCCACCCGGATGAGGGCCTGGGCGTCGGCGAACAGGAACTTGGCCAGCGCGCGGGCCAGCTCGGTCTTGCCGACCCCGGTGGGGCCGGAGAAGATGAACGAGCCGATCGGCCGGTTGGGGTCCTTGAGCCCGGCGCGGGACCGGCGGATGGCGCGGGAGACGGCCTTGATGGCCTCGTCCTGCCCCACCACGGACCCGTGAATCTCGTCTTCCATCCGCATCAGCCTGGAGGCCTCCGCCTCCTGCAGGCGGGTGACCGGAATCCCGGTCCAGCGCGAGACGATGAAAGCGATGGCCTCCTCGTCGATCAGCGGGCGGCGGGTCTGCCGCTCACGTTCCCACTCCTCGTTCTTGAGGCGGATCTGGTTCTGCAGGTCCCGCTCCTGATCACGCAGCGACGCGGCGCGCTCGAAGTTCTGGTCGCGAACCGCATCCTCCTTCTGGAGGTTGACTTTCTCCAGGGCGGCCTTGAGCTCGGCCACCTCGGCCGGCGGCACCTGAGACGCCAGCCGGGCGCGCGCGCCGGCCTCGTCGATGACGTCGATCGCCTTGTCCGGCAGGAAGCGGTCGGTGATGTAGCGCTCCGACAGCTCGGCGGCGGCCTCGAGGGTGCCGTCGGGAATGCTGATCCGGTGGTGATCCTCGTACTTCTTCCTCAAGCCCTTGAGGATCTCGACGGTCTCCTCCACCGTGGGTGGCTCCACCACGACGGTCTGGAAGCGCCGCTCCAACGCGCCGTCCTTCTCGATGTACTTCCGGTACTCGTTGAGCGTGGAGGCCCCGACGCACTGCAGCTCGCCCCGCGCGAGCGCGGGCTTGAGCATGTTGGACGCGTCGATGGCGCCTTCGGCGGCGCCGGCGCCCACCAGGGTGTGCAGCTCATCGATGAACAGGATGATCTGCTTGTTCTGGGCGATCTCGTTCATGACCGCCTTGAGTCGCTCCTCGAACTGACCCCGGTACTTGGTGCCCGCGATGACCGCGGCCATGTCGAGCGAGAGCACCCGGTGATCGCGCAGCACGTCGGGGCAGAGCCCGTTGGCGATGAGAAGCGCGAGTCCTTCGACGATGGCCGTCTTGCCGACGCCAGGCTCGCCGATGAGCACCGGATTGTTCTTCTTCCGGCGCGCCAGGATCTCCATCACCCGCTCGATTTCCTTGGCCCGGCCGATGGTCGGGTCGAGCTGGCCCTCGGCGGCGAGCTGAGTGAGATCGCGGCAGAAATGATCGAGCGCCGGGGTCTTGGACTTCTTCTCCGACTTGGGCGCGGAGGCGGGCTGTCCGGACGAGCTGCCGCTGGCCGAGGTCTGGGGCATGTCACTCCCCAGGAGCCGCAGCGTTTCGGCGCGGGACTGCTCGAGATTGACGCCGGCATCGGTGAGGACCTGGGCGGCGATTCCCTTCTCCTCGCGCAAGAGCCCGAGCAGCAGGTGCTCGGTGCCGACGTAGGAGTGGTTCAGCTCGCGCGCCTCGGTCATGGCGAGTTCGAGCACCTTCTTGGCCCGGGAGGTGTACGGAAGGTCGGGACCGGCAGCGGCCGCCGCTTTTCCCTTCTTGACCGTCTCCTCGATCTTCTGCTGAATATCCTCGAGGTCGACGTTCAGGTTGGTGAGGACAGCCGCCGCCACGCCCTCGCCTTCGCGGATCAGGCCGAGGAGAATGTGCTCGGTGCCGACGTATTCGTGATGCAGCCGGGCCGCCTCTTCGCGGGCCATCTGCAGGACCTTGCGGACACGATCAGTAAAATTGTAGCCGTTCATCGCGGTACCCTACGTTGCTCCGAAGGCCGTCGTCGCGGCTCATCCACGGCGCCCTACTTCGGATTCCAACACTTTTCGCACGAACCGTGCCCGCCGGACCGGCAGGTCCGATTCATCCGGCGCCACCCCTTCGGCCACGGCGAGGTGCGCCGGCTGGGTATAGATCAGGAGCTTGTTGAGCGTGTACATCCCGACGTCGGGGATCAGCTTCACCCCCACGCCGAGCCGTACGCCACTCAGCAAGTTCATCGCCTCCTCGAACGATAGCGACCGCGCGTAGCGGAGGAGTCCGTAGGCCCGCCAGACCTTGTCTTCGATGATGGCCGGCGCGTCGCGCAACAGCACCTGGCGAGCCTGCTCCTCGTAGTCCATGACCTGACGGACCATCTTGCCGAGGTGGTCCAGCAGCTCGTGCTCCGAGCTACCGAGCGTCGTCTGATTCGACAACTGAAAAAAGTTGCCGACGACTTCGCTCCCCTCGCCATAGAGACCGCGGAAGGTCAGCCCGACCTGCGCGAGTCCCTGCAACACCTTTGAGATTTCCTTGGTGAGCACCAGCCCGGGCAGGTGGATCAGCACCGAGGCCCGGAGGCCCGTCCCGACGTTGGTCGGACACGAGGTAAGATAACCGAATTCCGCATGAAATGCGAATGCAAGTCGTTGTCCCAGTTCGGCGTCGAGCCGGTCGACTTCGGCGTAGGTCTGCTCCAGCGCGAAGCCGGAGTGGAGCCCCTGGAGGCGCAGGTGATCCTCCTCGTTCAGCATCACGCCGAGCCGGTCCTGGACCAGCACGGACGCGCCGGACCGGGCGCGCCCCTCGGCGTCGAGGCCCGCCAGCTCCTTGCTCACCAGATGCCGCTCGTGCAGCAGCTGGCGGTCGATCCGGTCCATCCGGTCGAGCCGGAACTTGGTGGCCCCCCGAAGCGCCACGGTTTCCCTGGCCGCCCGCTCGACGGAATCGAGGATCTCCTCCCGCTCGGTCTCCGAGTTCCGGACCTGAAAAATGTGGCCGGTGAGATTCCGGGCGAGACGGATCCGGGTCGACAGCACCAGATGGCTGGAGGGGCCGCTGGCATCGAGCCAGCCCACGCCACCGTCGGTCAAGAGGCTCAGATCGATCATTCCATCACCCTCAGACGATCCCGCAGCTCGGCGGCGAGCTCGAAGTTCTCGCTTTCCACCGCCACCCGCAGCTGTTCCCTGAGCTCGGCCGCCTTCTCCCGGCCGTTGGACCTGACCTCACCCCGCTCGGCGTAGCGCTCCCCCATGTGGTGGGTGGACCCGTGCAGCCGCCGGAGCAGGTCGCGCAGCGGCACCTCGAACGAGCGGTAGCAGTCGGGGCAGCCGAGCCGGCCGCTCTCCCGGAAGTCCTGCAGCGAGCCGCCGCAGGTCGCGCAGGTGTCGCTGGAGCGGGGCGCGGGGGACTGCTCCGGAAGCTCCTTGCCCATGGCCGCGAGGAAGCTTCCCAGCGGCGTCTTGGCCACGGCCCCGGGGCTGTCCACGCCCTTCTCCGCCGCACACCGCTCGCAGAGGTGCAGCGTCGTCACCTGCTCGTTCACGATCTGGGTCAGGTGGATCACCGCCTCGCGCTCGCGGCATTGGTCGCAGGACATCAGGGCATCGACTCCACGCCGGAGAGCGGCACCAGCCGGCCACCCTCGAGCGACAGCACCCGGTCGGCCCGGCCGGCCAGCAGGCGGTTGTGGGTGACCACCACGAGGGCGGTTTCGAATTCCCGGGAGAGCCGGGCGAAGAGCTCGTGCAGCCGCTCGCTGTTGCCGTAGTCCAGGTTGCCGGACGGCTCGTCGGCGAGCACCACCAGCGGATCGGCGGCCAGCGCCCGGGCCACGGCCGCGCGCTGCTGCTCCCCGCCGGAGAGCGCCGAAGGCCGGTGCGACATTCTCCCGGCCAGGCCGACTGCCGCCAGCAGCTCCTCCGCCCGGGAGCGCGCGCGACTCTCGTCCTCGCCCGCGATCAGGAGCGGCATCATCACGTTCTCCAGCGCCGTGAACTCCCGCAACAGGTGATGGAACTGGAACACGAATCCCACTTTCCGGTTCCGAATGGCCGCGAGCTGGGCCGGACTCTGCTCCGCGTAGACCTGGCCGTCGAGCCGCACGCTGCCACCCGTGGGCACGTCCAGGGCACCGAGCAGGTGCAGCAGCGTGCTCTTCCCCGATCCGCTAGCCCCCACGATGGCGACGAACTCGCCCCGGCTCACCGCCAGGTCGACGCCGGTCAGCACCTGGATGGGAGTGCCGTCTCCACCCTGGTAGACCTTTCTCAAGTCCGTGGCCTCGAGGATCGCGCTCATTCGTGCCGGATCGCATCGACCGGCGTGAGGCCGGCCGCGGAGCGCGAGGGATACACGGTCGCGAGCAGCGCGATCGCCAGGCTCGCGACCACCACGATCAGCGCGTCCGTCGCCTCGACGTGAACCGGCAGGTGATCGATGAAGTACACGGCTGGATTGATCCGGACCCATCCCGACTTGTCCACCACGTATGAAACCGTCAGGCCTACCACCAGACCGATCGCTGTACCGATCACACCGATGACGGCGCCCTGCAGCAGGAAGACGCGGGCCACGGCCGGCGAGGTGAGCCCCATAGCGCGGAGGATGCCGATCTCCCGCGTCTTATCGGCCACCACCATGATCAGGGTGCCGACGATGTTGAACGCCGCCACCACCATGATGAAGAAGATAATCAGTCCCATGGCCAGCTTCTCGAGCTGGAGGGCGCTGAACAGGCTGACATTCTGGGTCTGCCAATCGAGCACCCGATACGGGTAGCCGAGGCGCTTCTCGATCGCCGCGCCGATCTCGGGGGCGCGATCGGGATCCACCACCCGCACCGCGATGCCCGAGACCGCGTCCCCCAGCCCGGTGAAGCGCTGGGCAACCTCTCTCGAGATCACCACGAACTGGTTGTCGTACTGAAACATTCCGGTCTGGAACAGCCCACTGACCTCGAACTTCCAGAATCGCGGCACTGCCATGCCGATGGCGGGGTTGACCTTGGCCTGGGTGACGGGGACCAGGGTCACGACGTCGCCTGGGTACACCGACAGCCGGGCCGCCAACCGGCTGCCCAGCAGGATCCCGCCGTCGGTTCCCGGCTTGGTCGCACGAAACGACAGGTCTCCCTTGACGATCGACTGCGGCAAGGAGGTGACCGATCGAGTCCCGGTGTCCGGGTCGAATCCGACCAGGTTCACGCCTTCGCCGTAGTCCTGGCCCGCCGTGATGCCCGCCTGACTGATGACCTCGGGCGCGGCGGCCACCACCCCCGGCTGTTTCCGTACCTGCAGCAGGACGCGACGCCAGTCATCCAGCCGGAGTCCGGCGCCGAAGGTGAGCACGCGGAGGTGCGGGTTGGCCACCAGAATGCGCTCGCGCAGATCGTCGCGCAGCCCGTTCATGACCCCCAGCACGACGATCAGCGCCATGACGCCGACGGCCACCCCGCCGGTGGAGATGATGGTGTTGAGTGACGCCACCCGGGAGCTGCGCCGGCTCCTCAGGTAGCGTTGCGCGATTCGCCACTCCAGCCGGGACGGCCAACGGAAGATGGCCCGGAGATCCGCCCGCTCGCCCGCCGCCGACGCCGCCATTTAGCCCTCCGGCCGCATCGCGGGGAACAGAATGACGTCGCGGATCGAGGCCTGGCCGGCGATGGTCATCATCAGCCGGTCGACGCCCAGGCCGACGCCGCCAGCAGGCGGCATGCCGTACTCCAGGGCGCGGATGTAGTCGGCATCGAAGCTGTGAGCCTCCTCGTCGCCGGCGGTGCGTTGCCGGCCTTGCTCCTCGAAGCGGCGCCGCTGGTCGTCCGGATCGTTGAGCTCGCTGAAGGCATTGGCCAGCTCCCGGCCGTTCACGAACAGCTCGAAGCGCTCGGTGAGCGATGGGTCCCGGCGGTGCTCCTTGGCCAGCGGCGAGAGCGCTTTGGGGTAGTCCATCACGAAAGTGGGCTGGACCAGATACGGCTCGGCCACGGTCTTGAAGACCTCGTCCTGCAGGCGTCCCCCGGACAAGAGGGCCACGGCGTCGGGCTCGGCACCTGCCCGGAGCAGCACGCTCCGCATCTCCTCCTCGCCGGCGGTGCGGAGATCCAACCCGCAGCGCTCCCGGACTGCGTCGATGAACTGTACCCGGGCGAACGGACGGCTGAAGTCCAGCGTGGTGCCCCAGCGCTCCAGCACCCGGGTCCCGGTGCAGTGCTCGACCGCGCCCGCCACCATGGCCTCGGTGAGCTCCATCATGTCGGTGTAGTCGGCGTAGGCCTGGTAGGCCTCCAACATCGTGAACTCGGGATTGTGGGTCCGGTCCATACCCTCATTGCGGAAGTCGTGCCCGATCTCGTACACCCGCTCCAGTCCGCCCACCAGCAGCCGCTTGAGGTACAGCTCGTCGGCAATCCGGAGATAGAGCGGCATGTCGAGCGCGTTGTGCCGGGTCATGAAGGGCCGCGCAGCCGCCCCACCGTACAGGGGCTGCAGGATTGGGGTCTCCACCTCGAGAAATCCCCGCTCGTCGAGCAACCGCCGGAGGAAGCGGATGGCCTCAGCCCGCTGGATGAAGACGGCGCGGACCTCCGGGTGCACCGCCAGGTCGGCGTATCGCTGGCGGTAGCGCACCTCGGGGTCCTGCAGGGCTCCAAAGGTGACAGCGCCCTCGGGCCCCACCTGGGTCTTCCCCCTCGGGAGTGGACGGAGCGACTTGGCCAGCAGGGTAAGCGTGGCGGCGCGGACGGTGATCTCGCCCTTTTTGGTGCGGAACAGATGGCCGCTCACTCCGACATGGTCGTCCAGGTCCAGCCGCTCGAGCAGCCCATAGCAGTCACCGAGCTGATCGCTCCGGAGGTAGATCTGCATCCGACCGGAGCCGTCCTCCAGGTGGAGAAACGTGGTCTTGCCCTGAGACCGGAGCGCCACGATCCGCCCGGCGACGGACACGGCGGGTCCCTCGTCGCCCATCGCGTCCTGATAGAGGGCCAGCGCCTCCGCCGCCAGGTGGGAGCGATCGAAGCGGTAGGCGAAGGCGGGCACTCCCGACGCCTCCAGCGCCGCCCGCTTGGTGCGGCGGGCTTCCTCCGGGACCGACCGATCGATCTCCTCGCTCACGCCGCCTTGCCTCCGAACCGCTTGAGATACGCCTGGATGAAGGTGTCCAGGTCGCCGTCCATCACCCGTTGTACGTCACCGATCTTCACTTCGGTTCGGTGATCGTTCACCATGGTGTACGGCTGGAAGACGTAGGAGCGGATCTGGTTCCCCCAGGAGTTGTCCGTCTTGGTGGCCTCGACCACCGCCCTGGCGGCCTCCTGCTCCTCCAACTTCTTCTGGTAGATAGCGGCTCGCAACATCTTCATGGCGGTGGCGCGGTTCTTGGTCTGGCTCCGCTCCTGCTGGCAGGAGACCACGACGCCGGTGGGCAGGTGGGTGAGCCGCACGGCGGAGGACGTCTTGTTGACGTGCTGCCCGCCCGCCCCCGAGGCACGGAAGACGTCCATCTTGATGTCCTCCTCCCGGAGGTCGATCTCGATGGTGTCGTCGATGTCGGGATACACGAACACCGAGGCGAAAGAGGTATGCCGGCGGGCCTGCGAATCGTAGGGTGAGATCCGGACCAGGCGATGCACCCCCTTCTCCGCTTTGAGGTAGCCGTAGGCGTACTCGCCCTTGATTTCGATGGAGACCGATTTGATCCCGGCCTCTTCGCCGGGCAGCAGATCGAGGATCGCCACCTGAAACCCGTGCCGCTCCGCCCACCGGACGTACATCCGCATGAGCATCTCGGCCCAGTCCTGGGACTCGGTGCCGCCCGCCCCCGGATGGATCGTGAGGAGGGCGTCGCGACGGTCGTCCGGCCCCTGCAGCATCGCCTGCAGCTGGAACGCCTCGACCCGCTGGGCGAGCGTCTCGGCCTCGCGGCCGACCTCGGCCTGCATCCCCTCGTCGGGCTCCAGCTCGAGCAGCTGCGCCATCTCCAATGCGCCCTGGAGGCTCTGATCCAGCTCTTCGTACGGCGTCACCCACGCCTTCAGCGCCTTGAGCTCCTGCACTGAGCTCCGGGCGGCGTCGGCGTTGGACCAGAACCCGGCCTCCGCCTGCTGGGCCTCGAGCGCCTTCAGGCGCTCCGCTTTGCCTGGCAGGTCAAAGAAAGTCTCGGAGCTCGGTGACCCGGCGATGCAGCTCCGCGAGATTTTCCACCAGTTCGGACATGCCGTCTACTCCATGGAATGAGGACCGAGGACCGGTGCCGACCGGCAAGCCGGCTAACGAGCGAGCCGCCAACGAGCGAGCCGCTCGTCCGCCAGGGGGCGGAGGAACGGCTCGGGGAACAGAAATATAGCGGCGCTCAGAAGATCTGGCGACCGCCGGCGAGGATCTCGTTCAGCGCTTCCTTGAAGTAGCCGGTGGACTCCGCCACGTCACGGCCGACCTGATCGGAATATTCCTCCCAGCTCTTCTTGATCTCGTCCTCGAACAACTGTTTGAGGGTCCCGTCGCGCAGGCCCTCCTGCCGCTTCACCGGATGGTAGACCACCATGTCCGAGATCAGCGCCCGGGCGAGCCGCCGGGCTTTGAGGGCCGGATCCTGGGAAAGGAACGGATTCACCGGACGGCCCGAAGAAGCGGGTCGGGCGGCCGGAGCCGCCGTGGCCGGCTGGGGCGGAGCGGCCGGCGAAGGAGGCGTGGCTGCAGAAGGAGCCGGGGGCGCCGAGGCTGACCGGGCAGGCGCGGCAGATGGCTCCGGCGGTCGCATCACGGGAGCGGCTGGACCGCCCGGGGCGGCTGGCCGGGAGGAGACGGCCGGCTTGGACGCGCTGGGCACCGCGCGCGGCGGCAGATTGGGCGAGCGCGACCCAGCGGGTGGCGCCGTCGCTGACGCTGGCGCGCTCGCTGACGCTGGCGCCGTCGCGGGGGCGGGAGCCGGCGCCGGGGAAGCGACGCGCGGCGGCGCGGGTACCGAGGGTGCGGCGGAGCTCACTGGCGCGGGGGCGGCCGGCGGGGCCGAAGGAACCGGGGGTGGCGGTGGCGCCGGGGCCGGCGCTGCGCGCTGAGTGCCTGCCTGGCTGGCCGCCGGCGTCGGCGCGGAATCCCTGCGGACCGCGAACACCGCGCTGCACACGGTACACCGCGCCCGAACGCCCGCATCGGGGACTTTGACCGGGTCTACCCGGTAGACCGTCGCACAATTGGGACAGGTCACGTTCATCTGGTGATCCTCACGGCTGCTCCCTGAATTCCGATCCGGGCCGCTCCTCGCCGTTGGTTCCCTGGCGACGGTCGACCACGAAGACCGAGCCGGGCAATGTCTTCGCGTAGCTCTTCATCTCGGTGGCAAGCTCGCTGACCTGGGCCGGATGTGCAAATCGGCGGTGCCGGTTGGTGACGATGCCGATCGAGAGCGTCATGAGCGGGACCCGGTGGAGCTGGCCCCGGCGGTCCTTGCCGAAGAAATAGCCGGCGCGTCGGTCCTGCTCGTTGTACTGCAGCGGGATCAGGGTGTCGAAGACGTCGAGGATCTCGCTGCAGACCGGACTGATCTCCGCCGCGGGAACGACGAAGATGAAGTCATCACCCCCGATATGTCCCACGAATCCCTTGGGGCCGAGCAGTCCTTTGACCACGTCGTGGAGGATGCGGGAGAGCAGATAGATCACCCGATCGCCGTCATAATAGCTGTAGCGGTCGTTGAACTCCTTGAAGTGATCCAGGTCGGCATAGCAGACCGCGAAGTCCTGGGTCGACTCCAGCCGGCGACGGATCTCGCGCTCGATCTCGGTGGTCCCGGGGAGGCGGGTCGAGGGATGTACCGAGACGTCGCGCTCGGTCCGGACCAGCATCGCATCGAGCCGAGCCCGTTGCTCGGCCGGCGAGAAGATGCCGGTGATCACCTCGTCCGATCCGGCCCCGAACCAGGACTGGACCTGCTCGGGATGGTGGTCGGCCGCGAGGACGGTCACCGGGACAATGGCGGTGAAGGCATCGCTCTTGAGCCGCCGGACCAGGCTCACCCCCTCGGGCCGGGCCCCGTTCCCATCGACGAACAGGAGACAGGGATGCCCGCGCAGCACGATGGCCTCCACCTCTTCCGGTTGGCCGAACACCAGGAGGGGAAACTCGTTGGCCGACGCCCAGTGACGGACGAGAGTGGGCACCGGGCATTCGTCCGGCGAATAGAAGAGAATCGTCGGGCGAGTCCGCACCCAAAGCCTCTGTTAAGGGTTTATCCCAAGCTAATTTGGGAACCCCGATCGGCCAAGCCTCGGGGGTGCTGCTAGAGCGGCTTGGCTTCGTCGATCAGCATGATGGGGATGCCGTCCTCGACCGGGTAGATCAGACGGCAGGCGTGGCAGACGAGCGCTTCCGGGGCGGTACGATACTCCAGCTCGCCCTTGCACTTGGGGCACACGAGGATCTGCAGCAGCTCGGGGGCCAGACTCATGCCGTCTCCTTTCCGGACGACCGGCGCGCGGCCGCGGCGGGGGTGGACTCGGGAAATCCGAAGCGGGTCAGCGCCGTGGAACTCTTGCGCCAGTTGGGCAGCACCTTGACCCACGAGTCGAGGTAGACGGGTGCGCCGATCAGCTCTTCCAGGCGGGACCGGGCGTGGGCGCCGATGGCTTTGATGGTTTCGCCGCCTTGCCCGATGACCATTCCCTTCTGCGACTCCCGCTCGACGAACAGCGTCACCCGAATGTACACCGGCCGTTCGGCTTCGCGAAACTCCTCGACTTCCGCCGTGAAGGCGTAGGGCAGCTCGTCGCCCAGCCGTGCAAAGGCCGCCTCGCGGAGGTACTCGACGACGAAGAAGCGGAGGGGCTGGGTGCCGACGTCATCCGGAGCGAACTCGAACTCGCGCTCGGGGAGGAGCGGGCGGATGCGCTCGAGCAGGTGGTCGATCCCTTCCTGGGCGGCGGCCGCGACCACGACGGCATCGCGCTCCAGCGCGTCGCGGCGCCCGGGCCAGAGGAGATCGCCCTTGGTATAGACGGTGAGGATTGGCGCGGACGGCGGCTGAGCCAGGCCGGCCACCTCGCGGAACGGGGGCGCGGGGGCGTCGGGCGCGGGATGGAGGTGGAGGATGACGTCTGCCCGCTGGATCGCGTCGAGCGCCAGCTCCCGCATGCGGACCTGCAGGAGATAGGCGGGATCGAGGAGGCCGGGAAGGTCGTGGAAAATGTATTGGGTGTCGTCCTCGGTGCGGAGCCCGGTCACGGGCAGCCGGGTGGCCTGGGCCCGGGGACTCACGATGGCCAGGTGCTGGCCGACCAGGGCGTTGAGCAGGGACGATTTTCCGACATTGGGTGCGCCGGCGAGGGCGATGTGGCCGGAACGGGGCATTGGGGGAAGGTATGGCGGGCAGGAAGGGGGGGAAAGACGGTAAGGGCGGGAAAGACGGTAAGGGCGGTAAGGTCGGGAGGTCTGCGGCCGCCGGAGCCGCACGGAGCTTAGATCGTGACTCGACGATCAAGACGGGCCATCCTCGGATGGTCCCGCCTGTTTGTTCCTTACCGTCCTTACCGCCCTTCCCGCCTCCGCCCGTCCCGCCTCCAAAACGAAAGCCCGGCTATCTCGCGATGGCCGGGCTTCGAAGGCAAGGCTGGCGACGGCCTACTCTCCCACCACCTCGCGGTGGCAGTACCATCGGCGCTGCAGGGCTTAACTGCCGTGTTCGGAATGGGAACGGGTGTGGCCCCTGCGCGCTAGTCGCCAGCCGATTTGGACTGGTCCCCGTGAGGGGACCAGCGACAATCGGGGGAATGGATGGTGTTCAGCATGAGGAACCAGCGGGAGAGATCAAACTGCACGGGCGATTAGTAGCGCTCGACTGAAGGGGTTGCCCCCCGTACATCTGCGCCCTATCAACCTGGTAGTCTCCCAGGGCCCTTTAGGGACCTTATGGTCCAGGAGTGTTCATCTTGGGGAGAGTTTCCCACTTAGATGCTTTCAGCGGTTATCTCCGCGCGACATCGCTACCGGGCGATACCCTTGGCAGGATAGCCCGTACACGAGCGGTCGCTTCGTCTCGGTCCTCTCGTACTAGAGACGACGCCCCTCAACACTCCCACGCCCACGACGGATACAGACCGAACTGTCTCACGACGTTCTGAACCCAGCTCATGTACCACTTTAACCGGCGAACAGCCGGACCCTTGGGACCTTCTCCAGCCCCAGGATGTGATAAGCCGACATC